>DATFZR010000299.1:0-9434 GCA_035314265.1 Candidatus Acidiferrales bacterium | reverse complement strand
ACGCTGGCCTTGCCTAGTTTTTTCCCATACGTTTTGGCCAAGTACTTCTTATCCTTGAGACCAAGAATATAGACAGAGATTCCGGTTTTGTTTCCGCTCACACCAATTTGAAAGCTCTCTCTGCTTTTTCCATTGGCATATTTTATGGTGTGAAGGCCATATCCAATCGTAGGGTTGAAAACAGTATGATCTTTGCCGTCTTTACCATCGAAGAACCATAATTTGCATTCTGGTGACACTTGAAGCGTGAGCCGATGCAACTCTCGCAGGTCACTGCGTTTTGGCTCCGGTTGGCTGGTAATATACTTCTTGATTTGTTCTTGTGCGTTCATAGGTTCTGCTCCCCAGTTGCGCGCACGAGATTGTACGACGTTTAATCCTTTTGAACCGCTCCCATTCGCCGTCACACGGGATATTAGAGGTTTTGGGCGACTCGACCGCGAGGGCGCCCCGCAAGCCGTTGTTGCGGCGAATGGGCACCCGACATGGCTTTGCTTATGGGACTGATATCGCCTCCACCACGCTGATCATCGTTGTTGTGGGCGTGATGGACTTGAGTTCGAAGCCGGAGGCTTGGAGCAGCGACCGGAACTGGGCTTCGGTGCGTTCCTGGCCGCCGGGGTAGGTGAGCATGGTCATGTCGAGGTCTTTGGCTGGGTGCGGCGCGTTGCCGGCAGGGACCACGCCGTCTGCGATCAAAAGCTTGCCGCTCGCGGGAATCACTTTGCGACAGTGGCCGAGGATCTGGATGCACTGCTCGTCGGTCCAATCGTGAATGATGTGGCGGAAGAGGTAGGCGTCGGCTCCGGCGGGGATGCTTTCGAAAAAGCTGCCGGCGATAACGCTGCAGCGGCCGGCCAGGCCCGCGGCTTTCAACCTCTCCGTTGCGCGTCCCGCGACGTGGCCCAGGTCGAACAGAATCGCCTTCATGTGCGGATATCGCGTGAGCAGCGCGGAGAGGAGCGAGCCGTTGCCTCCGCCGATATCGGCCAGGACGTTGATGCCGCTGAAATCGTAGGCGTCCAGCATGCCGGGGGTTTCGTAGCCGTTCAGGGAGGTCATGCCGGCGTCGAAGACGGGACCGAGTGCGGGGTGCTTCTGAATGTAGTCGAAGACGGGTGCGCCGAAAACCTTGTTGAAGCCGGGCTCGCCGGTTTGGATGGACTGGTGCAAGCCGTCCCAGGCGGGAAAGAGATGGTGGAACATTTGCGCGCCGGCGCGGAAGGAGCCTGGGGCGTCTGTGCGCAGGGCGGCCGAGAGCGGCGTGTGGTCGAATTGGCGATTCGCGGTTTCCTGGAAAATGCCGTAGGCGGCGACGAAGCGGAGAATCCGATAGAGCGACGGCTCATGCGTTTTGGAGGCGCGGGCGAGATGTTCGACCGGCTGCGGCCGGCCGGACTCGATCAGATCGGCAACGCCGAGTTCGGCGATGCTGCAGACCGCGCGGCTGAGGGCGACGCCGGAGAGGATGCGGGTGAGTTGTTCGGTTTCTTTTTGGGCCATGGGGTCTGGGTAGAGTACCGCAGGAGGCTTCTAAACGTATGCGTCGTACGCGGGAGGTCTAGCCAGGCCGCCTGGGCCGGGCCATGCGCCTTGAGAGACGTGAAGTGAAATCCGCGAGAGTATCGGGCGGCCAGAATGGCACTCGCCAGTTGTGGGAAGTAAGTATCAGAAGGCCTGACCCAGAGTGACGGCCCATCCCGCTGTTCAGTGCTTTCCCGCCATCTGGGGTGTTCCATCCGACCACCTGAGCACCGGAATCAGGAACTCGGTAACCGGTTCCGGAGTGCCCGGAACCTCCTTTTGACCCTGCATGACCGGGGAGCCAGGGAGGTCCGCGCCCCAAGCCGTGCCTTTTGGAAGGTAAAACATCAGGTGGGACATGTTGTGGCCGTCGCTATCGGTGAGGTACGCCTCCTTCGACATCATGTAGCACACGGCTCCAGGCTCGAGAGCGGGCACTTCTTTCTTGCTGAGCGCAGCCACACGGTCGCGCATCTGAGTTCTGGATAGCCCGGCGAGTGCCCAGTCTGCCCTCTGGGTAACGAGTGGCAGGATGGAGCGTACAGCCGCGGGATTGTAGCAGTCCGGACCTCGCAGTTTGGGGTTCCAGAATTCCGGGGAGTCGAAGGGGGAATTCCAGGCCCGTTCCACGAGGCATTTGAAACCGTTCTTGCCTTTGACCGCGGTTTCGTAACCATGCGGTCCCAGGACCAGGACCTCGGCATCCCGGGAGATGGATTCCGGGGCAGCGCTCCGTGCCAGAGTTATTTCCGCATTCCGATCGGGAATGAGGTATTGGTCAAGCGGGGCCATGCTGGGATACGGCGTTTTGGCGTCCTGGGCTTGCGCCCGCCAGACTACCCCAACAACCAGCACGAAACAGCCTGCTGCTATTGTCGCGAGAATTTTTCGCTGCATCGTCTTCTCCTGACGGGAATCTTCGTGTGACACAAGCGGGATGACCCCGTCGTGCTTCCTTGTTAGCAATATATGTCGATATCGTGTGAAGGGTTGCCAACCGCCCTCTGATGCGGCCCACGGGCGGCGCTTAACGCGCCGGGCGGCGGGCGATTTCTGTGGGCACGGCGATGGAGCGGGCGCCGTTTTTGCCTACGGAGCGGACGGCGAAGAAGTGATTGTCGGTGGAGACGCCTTTCAAGACGACTTCGCCCGGCGCGGGGGCGAAGTCGTAGACCATCCAGCGCGGATCGGTCGTGTCGCGCCACAGGATTTCGAAGCCGGCGCGCTGCGGGTCGTCTTCAGCCGTCCAGGTGACGCGGGCATCGGGCGTGACCGCGCCTGCGAGCTTTGGGCTGGCGGGAGGAGCGGGGGCCGAGGCCAACTGGCGGAGCGCCTCGGCATTGTCGCGGGCGACGTCGCCCATGAAGGTGAAGTTCAGGTATTTTTCGAAGTCTCCGTACTCGACGCCGTTTTCCGTGCGCGGCGTTTGATGCTGGTGATCGTAGTTTTCCAGGGGCTCGGTGAAGCGGACGGCGGGCAGATTCGCCTTATAGAACGGATAGTGATCGCCGCCGCGGCCGAAACGGTCGATGCGGAAGATCATGCGAATGGCCGCGCGGCCGTTGATTTCCTCGACGGCCCGGGCTAATTCGCGCGAAGGGGAATCGGCGTCGTCGATTTCGCCGTTGCCGGAAAACAGGCGCACGCGATGCGGCGAGCCGGGCGCGGGATCGGCGCCGACAATGTCGTCGTCGAGCATTCCGCCCACGGTGTAACCCTGCTGCTTGGTCCATTCGAGCAGGTGCGTGCTGCCGAGCACGCCCTGCTCCTCGCCCGAAACGGCGGCGAAAAGGATCGTGGCGCGATACGTTCCGCTGCCATTTGCCGCGGCTTTGCTGAGCAGGCGCGCGCATTCGACGCTGACCGCGACGCCGGAAGCATCGTCGTCCGCTCCCGGAGCATCGGCCTGCGGATCCATTACGTTTGAGGGGCGCGAGTCAAAGTGCCCCGACACGATGAAGAGGGTTTTTGAAAGCTGCGGATCGGAGCCGGGAAGAATCGCGTAGACGTTTTCGAGGGGGATGGGCTGGGAGGAAGTCCGCTCGGAGGTGGATGCAAATTTATCGACGACGACCTGCAATCTGCCTCCGGAGTCTTTGGCGATCTCGCCAAAGCGGGCGGCGACGACGTCGCGGCCGCAGCCTGCGCCGCGCTTGGGGTCGTCCCAGGAGGAAAGGGTAAGGCGCGTTCCGCAGGCCACGAGATTGGCGATGAGCGCGCGCATTGATTTTTCGTCTATGGAGGTGCGCGCGATGCTTCCGGCCGGACGCGGGAGAGGCTTTGGGAGGGGCTTTTGATGGGCGGGCTCTGCTGGGTCTCGTGGGATGGCTTGCTGCGCGGATGCTGGGATGGAGATCAGGAAGAGTGCTGCCAGGGCTGCGGGGAGGGCGTTCAGGAGCGAGGTGTGGATTCTGGTGGAGGTGGTTTTCATTTGCTGTTCTCCTGCGAACCATTTTTCTACGAAATCGAACCGGCATTCTACCTCAGGTTTCCGCAGGGACTCGAGAGCGGGAAAGGATAACGCGGAGGCGCGGAGAGACGCAGAGCAGCGCGGAGAAAAGCGGGGAGGGGCGGCGCCCTTCGCGTTCGCTTGGGACAGGCGAGAGGGCGCAGCTAGCAGCGCCCCTACGTGGGGCGGGCGCGGAGGGCGGCTTCTACGCCGCTTAGGGAACGGGCCAGGGCGGAGGCGTCTGCGGGTTCGCGGCCGAAGCGGGCGGCTTCGTAGAGGTTGGTCATTTCTTTTACGCGGGCGGCTAGGTCTGCTTCTTTCAGGCTGGAGGCGAATTCGCGGGGGGTTTGCGCGTCGGGCTTGCTGAGGCCGCGGCGTTCGAGGGCGTGGAGCAGGCGCGAGTAGTAGAGCGTGGCGAGGCGCGGGGCGCGCTCCGGTTGGCGGGCGTATCCAATGCCTGCGCGAGCGGCGGCGGCAAACCACAAATCCGCGAGGGCGCGCCAGCGCAGAAGAAGGAAGATGGCCAGAGCCAGCAGCAGGGCGGACATTAGCAGCCACTTGGGAGTTGCGCCGGCTCCGCTCTCGATGGCGCGGTGCCAGCCGCGCATCCAGCGCACGCCGGCCGCTTCTTTCATGCGCATGAAGCGTTGCAGCCAGAAGCTCCAATCGCGGGCGGTGCGCTGGGCATTCACGGCGAGATGCATTTGCTGGGTCTGGCTGTAGTTGATTACCCACTCGCTCCAGGCCATCTCGAACCAGTCCCAGTAGTAGGCGAGGCGGCCGAGGGAAAATTCGGGCTTGGAGCCGGCGGGCGGCGTGGGATCGAAGGGAATCCAGCCGTACTGCGGGAAATAGACTTCCACCCAGCTATGCGCGTCGCTGCCGCGGACGATGTAGGAGTCGGCCACGTCGTTGTACTCGCCGAGGAGGAAGCCGTTGATGTAGCGCGCGGGGATGCCCAGGGAGCGCACCATCACGGTCATGGCGGTGGCGAAGTATTCGCAATGGCCGGCGCGGCGGCGGAACAGGAAGTAGGCGAGCGGGTCCTTCGGCGGGGGATCGGGTTGCTGGAGCGTGTAGCCGAAACGCGTGCGGAGATAGAGTTCGATGGCGGCGGCTTTGTCGAACGCGGTGTTGTTGCGCTGGGTGATTTCTTTGGCGAGGCGCGGGATGCCGGGATCGAGCGTGGGAAGCTGGAGGTACGTCTCCTTTATATCCGCCGGGTAATCGGAGGAGGCTTTGCGCAGGGCTTCCGGGGGAACCACGGGGACGAGCGCGCGGCCTTCGTAGAGGAATTTGCTGAAGTTGTTGAAGGGGGTGAAGACGGAGTCGGTCTGATCCACGAGCAGGAAGCGCGTGGGAGCGTCGCGCACGGGGTTGCCGGTTTCGCGTCCGAAGGGCCCGCGGACGGAGACGGGATGCGCGAGGAGGAACAGGGAATCCGTGGCCAGCGGTTCCAGCAGGACGGAGTAACGGACCTCGCGGAAGCTGCCGGCCACCTCGTCGGAATGCGAGGAGGGGAGACGGTACCAGCCGTCGCCGCCCGCGATGACCGCGGCATTGTTGTGTTCCGGCGTGTACCAGCGGTGGCCGTCGAAGGTGGTGAGGGCGATTCCGCGCCAGCGCAGATCGGGGGTGGAGTCTCGCGGCACGTCGAGGCGGGTGCGCATCACCACGGCGGAGTGCAGCTTGATTTCGCCGATGCGGCCGAGTTCCACATTGTCGGAGAAGCCGGAGATGAGCGTGGGGTTGAAATTCAAGCCGCCGAGGTAGCCGGCGGGAAAGCGCGGGAGCACGGCAAAAATCACGGCGCCGAAGGCCAGCGCGCCGAGAGACATCAGGACGGCGGTGATTCCGAGGGCGCGGCCCAGGCGGCGGGCGCCGGGCGTACGCGATTCGAGCGGGGGGGCTACGGCGCCTTCCGCGCTGCGGCGCATCTCCAGGCTCATGAAGGTGGAAACGCCGAGAATCAGGAAGAGCGAGAGGAAGACGAGGAACGCGGTGTCAATGGTGAGAATGGCCGAGGCCAGGAGCGCCGCGAGCGCCATCATGGAGAGGAAGAGCAAGTCGCGCGTGGTGCGCGCGGAAAACAGGCGCATGAGCATGACGAAGAGCATCAAGTGAATCGAGGCGTGCAGGGCGGCGTAGAGCCACAGATTCTGCACTCCGGAAACGTAGGCGCGGGAGACGACGAGCAGGTCGAAGGGGAAGAAGAAAATGTAGGCGGCGACGAGGACGGTGGCGAGGCGGTGGGAAAGCTCGGGTGGCTTGCCGCGGGCGTATCGCCAGGCTTTTAGCGCCAGGGCGGCCGGGGCAATGATGGCGGAGATCGGGTCGAGCTTGCCGGTCCAGACGAGGGAGACGACGCCGTTGACGAGCAGCAGGAAGAGGGACACCTCGGAGTAGCGGGTGAGCGCGGAGAGAGAGGCGCGGGGCTGCTCGCGGACTGCCGTGGCCATACTGAGATCGAGTCTAGCACGCGGGGCGGGGAGGGAATTCCCCCCTGTGCGGCGTTTGGTACTGAGTCAGGTTTTTGAAGCAGGGGCGGAGGGACAGACAGAAATGTCTGTCCCACGGCGCGCACTTGACCAGGGCCAGTCTTCAGGTTTTTCCACCAGGCCGGCCGTTACCGGATTCCGCTCGATATATGAGGCAATCCGATAGTGCTCCTGCTGATTCCGCACCCAGTGGTCGTAGGATTCGTCCTGCCAGAATGTTTCACCCGTTCTACCCAACAGTTGATTCGCCTGCCGCGCCGCATATCCCTTCAACACTTTCGTGACGCGAGCCAGCGGAACAGACGGCTCGATCAGCAGGTGCACATGATTCGCCATCACCACCCAGGCTTTCAATCGGTAGAGCCTCAACTCGCGCTCCGCGTGGGAAAAAGCATCCACGACAAGATCGGCGATCGCCGGGTCTTTGAGCCACACCGGGCCCGAGCCCGCCCGGTCGAGAAAAGCGTCCACAACTCGAAATTCTCTGCCCGGGTCGGGGCTACGCTTGGGGTCAGGAATCGGCCGATGATTGTTCCAGCCTTTAGGGAGACATCCCTGCAGGCGCCAGGTGAGGAAGATCGCGCGGTTTTCCGGCTGCCAGTGCGGGAGATGGCGGTGGTAATAGGATGGCGGAGGTGGGGAGGGCATTGGCGGATTGTAGGACAGGCATTCTTGCCTGTCTCTGGCCGCGTCAGTTTTGTGAAGGGGGGACGGAGGGACAGAGGGAAATGTCTGTTGCACGCAAACCGGGGCGTCTCTGGCTCGTCAGTTTTGTGAACGAGGGACGGAGGGACAGACAGAAATGTCTGTCCCACGTAAACCGGCGCGGGCAATTTTCTTTGTGGCGCTGCTTGCCGGGCGGCTTTCCACCTCTTCGAGCGGGAGTTGCGTGTTCTCGCCGCGCGCGTCGCCGGCCTGCCACGGCGCCGGCAGTTCGTCCACGGGGATCAGAAAGGGCAACAGCGTGATGCGGCGGAAGGTGACCGTATGGCGCGTCGCGGGGAGCGCCAGGCACTCCGCGGGCTCGATTCCCAGGGTGTCGCGCAGGTGACGGCGCAGCGCAGCCTCCGCCCCCATCGTCGCCGCGGGAACGGCGGGGAATTGCCACATGCGGGAGAAGAGGGCGCCGGCGGCGCGGTCGTTCGGCAGCACGAGCAGGGTGCGGCGCTGAGGGTCCAGGAGAACTGCGGCGGCTAGACGTACGGCGACTGGGGCGGGCTTGGTTCGCTTTTGGGGGATTTCGTTTTGGAGGCCTTGGGCGCGGGCGTGGCAGAAACGTGATATCGGGCATTCGGGGCAGGCGGGGGCGCGCGGGGTGCAGACTGTGGCGCCTAGTTCCATGAGGGATTGATTCCAGGCGCCGGGGGTGCCAATCGCGGCCGGGGGTAGGAGAGCATCAGCCGCGGCCTGAAGGCCGCGCCACTTGGCGGGCTCGCGGACATCGCCGCGGGTGGCGGATAGGCGGGCGATTACGCGGGCTACGTTTCCGTCGAGTACGGCTAGCGGGACGGAGTAGGCCAGGCTGAGGACGGCGGCGGCGGTGTAGTGGCCTACGCCGGGCAGGGCCAGGGCTTCGTCCAGAGTTTTTGGGAATTTGCCGTGGTGCTTGCTTACGATTTCTTGGGCGGCGCGCTGCAGGTTGCGGGCGCGGCTGTAATAGCCGAGGCCGGCCCAGGCTTCGAGGACGGACTCTTCCGGGGCGCGGGCCAGGGCGCGGACGGTGGGGAAACGTTTGAGGAAACGATGGTAATAGGGGAGGACGGCGGCCACGCGGGTCTGCTGGAGCATTACTTCGGAAATCCAGATGCGGTAGGGATCGCTTGTTTCACGCCAGGGCAGGGCGCGCTTGCGGTGGTCGAACCAGGTTAGGAGACGCCGCTGAAAATCGCGGAGGCGGGCTCCGGACGGCAGCGGGAGCGCGCGCGGATTGCGCCGCTTGTTTGTCCGGGGCACGCTTCCCTTCATGCGCTCCATAATCACATGAAGATTACGTAGGCGGTGGTCCAGAACTGGGTGGGGATGGTGCCGCGCGGCTGGGAGGTGAGGATGATTTTGAAGAGGTGGGGCTCTTCGGGGAGTTTTGCCAGCAGGGATTCGCCGGGGCCGGCGGTGCGCGGCTCGATGAGGGCGAGTTCGCGGAGGGTGGTCCAGATCGTTTCTGAGGAGGGGGCCATGGGCGACACTTGGCGCTCGGTGCGAAATTCGATCTCGGCGTCAATTTCGTAGAAATGCCAGGCGAGGCAGGCGGCGAGCTTTACTCCGCGTTCGAATCGCTCGAGCTGTTCGGGCGAAGGCGCGGCGGTTCCGGCGGCCGGGAATAGAAGGGGATCGAAGACGAGCACGACCTGGCGTTCGTCTTCGCGGGCGTATTCGCGGACTTTCAACTCGCCGGTGCGGGCGGTGGCCTTCCAATCCACGTGGCGGGCGCTGTCGGAGGTGAGGTAATCGCGGATGGCGTAGAGGTCGTGGCCGCGTCCGCGGTGCATGCTTTCCATCTCTCCGCTCACGAGCGGCAGGATTTCGTAGAACTCTTCGGTGGCCTCGACGGGCGGATAGACGAGCGCCTCGACCGGCGAACTGACCTTCCGCCATTTTTCGAGGAAGCCGAAGGGAAAACGGGTGCGTATGGTGAAGGCGTCCTGGCGATACAGGCCGCGGCGGGGGAAAAGCAGCTCGACGCGCTGCCGGGCGTGCGACTTGCGCGGCACGTAGGGGAAATAGACGGGGTCGCGGAAGACGGGCTGGCCCGATTTTGCCGTCTCTGCGGCGACGCGCAGGGAAAACGAAGGCAGGCTGTCTTTGCGGTTGTGCAGGGTGAGCACGGCCAGCGCGGGCTGTCCCGCGAAGATTTGCTCGGGCAGCTCGATTTCCAACTCGTTCCCGGTGAGCACGATTGTGGAGAGCAGGCCGCTCATCAGGATGCCGGCCAGGAGGGCGGAGAGGATCAGGAAGAGCAGGTTGTT
>DATFZR010000298.1:0-14921 GCA_035314265.1 Candidatus Acidiferrales bacterium | reverse complement strand
TGCCACCCTCCCGGGGCCGCTCCCGGCTTTGGGTTGCCCTGCAGGAACCTGCGCGGGGCCATCGCGCTTCTGTGCCGCCTGCGCCCGTGCTATTTTTGTTCCCTCGATTCCACCTGGACGTTGTGCTCCGAGAGAGTGCGGCGCCGTCCAGCGTTTGGAAGAGAACCCAGCGATGACCCTCTCCCTGGCGGCCGCAAAATTGTCCGTGGTCATTCCCGTCTACAACGAGAAGACGTTCATCCAGGAAATCCTGCGCCGCGTGCAGGAAACGCCGTACGAAAAGGAGATCGTGATCGTTGACGATTGCTCCACCGACGGCACGCGTGAGTGGCTCGAACAGGTTGCGGGGCATCAAGCACTGGGAAAAACCGAAATCGGGATCTTGAACGGTGAGGCCGCGCTGCCCATCCAGAATCTCCGCATCTTTTTTCAGGAGAAGAATCAGGGCAAGGGCGCGGCGCTTCGGAAGGGCTTTGCCGAGGTAACGGGCAATGTGGTGATCGTCCAGGACGCCGATCTCGAATACGACCCGAAGGATTATCCCAGGCTTCTGGAGCCGATCCTGGAGGGACGCGCCGACGTGGTGTTCGGCTCACGGTTCCTCGGCGGACCGCAGCGGGTGCACTTCTTCTGGCACTACGTGGCCAACAGCATGCTCACGCTGCTCTCCAACATGCTCTCCAACCTCAACCTGAGCGACATGGAGACAGGCTACAAGGCGTTTCGGAGCGAGGTGGTGAAGGGGATGCGCCTGCGATCGAATCGCTTCGGCTTTGAGCCGGAAGTGACCGCACTTGTGGCCAAGGGGAAATGGCGCGTCTACGAGGTCCCCATCTCCTATTACGGACGGACCTACGCGGAAGGCAAGAAGATCACGTGGCGCGACGGCGTTTTGGCTCTGTGGTACGTGCTCCGCTACAACCTGCTGCCGTAGCTTAGATCCTCGCCGAAGTTCGGGAAGTCCGCGGGGCCTGGCCCCGCGCTACAGCGGCCCGGGCGCCGGCTTGCTGTCGTCGCGACTGCCTTTTCTGGCGATGACCATCATGTTGTCGCCAAAATCCACGCTCACGTAGACGGACCCGAATGGCAGCGCCGCCAGCCGCAGCAAGGTTCCGATGGGTCCGAGCACGGCCGCGGCCTTCTCCAGAAAGTAGCGCAGGGAAACGATTCGTTTGGCCTTTTCAATCTTCAGCACTTCGAAACCGGCCATGTCCATCATCCGCGTGAGCGTGCCCCGCGTGAAATAAAAGAGGTGCATGCGCATGTACCACGGCCATCGCCGGCCGCTCATCTTCGCGTAGAGCGATCCCGTGTCCATGGTGGTGAGCGCGAAAATTCCTCCCGGCCGCACCAGGCCGTGGATTTCGCGAAGCTGGCCCAGGGGATCGTGCAGATGCTCGATCACGTCCCACAGGGTGATCAGGTCAAAGGATGCCGCGGGCAGGTCGCTGCGCCGCAACGGGGCGTTGATCACCTGGTGCCCCTTCTGCTTGGAGCGTTCCGCGGCCCACGCGCTCGGCTCCACGCCGAAGGTTTTCCATCCGCAGTGCGCGGCCACGTCCAAAAACACGCCCAGGTAGCACCCAATGTCCAGGACGCGCCCCGGCTTTTCGCAGTATTTCTCGATCGAGGGCATCATCCCGGAGTAGGTGCGCACGCGCCCTTCCATCTCCCGTTCGTATACGGAATCCTCCACCTGCTCGTAGCGCGTCTCGATGATGTCTTCCGGTTCGCGCGGATTCTCGTAGAGCAGGCCGCAGCGGCTGCATTGCACGATGTTGGTGAAGTCGCCGTGCTGCAGGCTGGTGCACCGGAAGGCCTGCTCCGTCAAAGCCACCGGGGCCACGCGCCCCGCGTAGAGCACCCTGTATTCTCGCGAGCCGCACAGATTGCAGGCGACGTACACCATCCCTCCCGCGTCTCCCACGGGCACCGGCGGGTGCGCGGCCTTCGAGAGCAGATTGCGGTCCCACCAGGTGGTCCAAGTGACGTTGGAATGCATGAAGAAATTCCACAGGCCGCCCAGAACCACGCCGGCCACGATGCTCCAGGTGAAATCCAGATGCAGGCCGTAATGCAGACCGGCAATGACACCCAGGCTGATGGCCACGCCGGTTATGGAGAGCGCGCAGAACTTCAGAAACCTCAACAGCACGCGCGCGCCGCCCGGATGGGCCCGGTGCGCGTCGTGGAACGTGAACATTTCGTTCCAGACGAAATTGTTGACCATGGCGAACCCGGCGCCGCCCAGGGCCGCGGCCGGCAACGGCCAGCCCAGACGGGAAATGAACACGCCCAGGGCCATGGCCACGTTGATCACCGCGCCGGTCGTTCCCACCAGCGCATAGCGCAGGATTCTCTCTGCTTCCCCGGAATCCATGGAAATGCGCACCAGGTGGGCCAGGTACTGCACGGCGGTGCGCGCGTTCATTTTGCTGCCGCCCTCGGCGCGCTCCTCGAACACGTAGGGAATCTCCACGACGCGCGAATAATTCCCACGGGCCAGCACTTCCAGCAGGATTTTATAGCCGATGGGATTCAGCGCCGCCTGTCCGATCACCTCTGCGCGGATCAGGAAGTAGCCCGACATGGGATCGGCGACCTTCCCCAGGGTTCCGGGCAGGATGCCTCCGGCCAGCAGCGTGGCCGTCCAGGAAACGAAGCGCCGCCACAGGCTCCATTCGCTCACGCCGCCGCCGGTGACGTGACGGCTGCCCACCACCACGTCCGCGGGCGTTCCCCGCAGCCCCGCCAGCATCCGCGGCAGAAGCTCCGGCGGGTGCTGCAGGTCGGCATCCATGCAGCCCAGCACATCCCCGCGCGCGATCCTCCATCCGGCGACCACCGCGGTGGAAAGATCGCGCTCGTATTCGCGCTCGAGCAGCCGCAGCCAGGGACGCCCCTCCGCCGCGAGGCGCGTGACCTCTTCGCCGGTGCCGTCGCGGCTTCCGTCGTCCACGATGATCAATTCGTATTCCTCGCCGCATTTCGCGAGCGCCGCCCCCGCGCGCTCCACCAGGCGCGCGATGTTGGCCTTTTCGTTGTATGTGGGAACGACGAGAGAAATCATCCGCGGATCCGGAAGGACCTCATGGCGGGTAGTATAAACGGAAGGCGTCCAGCCGCGCCCGCGCACCGCCGTGGGCGTGCGCCGATCTCCAACCCCATCAATACCCGATGCGCGACCGGCCGCGCGAGGCCTTTGGAGCGGATATCTACCCAGCCCGGCCTTGCCCGTACTATATTTCCCCTCCCAGAGAGCTTATGAAAACACTTCTACCAGCACTGATTTTTGCAGCAGCCATTGTGATTTCCCTCGGCGCCTCCGACCAGGCCATTGAACGCCTGGACGGCAGCGCAATCTCGGGCGCCCAAATCAGCGCCACCCTGAGTCGCCTGATGAAAGCGGCGGATGTTCCAGGCGCGGGGCTTGCCGTGTTCACCGGAGGAAGGATCGCCTACATGAAGGCCTTCGGCCTGCGGAACAAGGAAAAACGCCTGTCGCTGACGGTTGACACGGTGATGTCTGCCGCGTCCTTCAGCAAAGTTGCCTTTGCGTACACGGCGATGATGCTGGTGGACGACGGTGTGCTGGACCTCGACAAGCCCGTCCAGCAGTACCTGCCCAAACCTTTGCCCGAATACGAGCGCTACGCGGACCTGGCCGGAGACAACCGCTACACGCTGATTACCGCGCGCATGCTGCTGAGCCACACGAGCGGCTTTCCCAACTGGCGATTCCTGGAGGACGACCACAAACTCCACATCCATTTCGAGCCAGGCTCCAGGTATGCGTATTCGGGCGAGGGCATCGACCTGCTGCAACTGGTGGTCGAAACGATCACAAAGACTCCGCTGGAAGACCTGATGCAAGCCCGCGTTTTCAAGCCGCTGGGCATGAAGCGAACCAGCATGATCTGGCAGGAGCGGTTTGAGAACGATTTCGCCAACGGTTACGACGATCAAGGCCGCCCGCTGCCTCCGCAGCGGCGCGACCGCGCGGACGCGGCCGGCTCCATGGGGACGACCCTCAGCGATTTTTCCCTGTTCCTGCAAGCCGTGATGTTCGACAGAGGACTCCGCCCGAAAGTGCGCGAGCAGATGCTTTCCGCGCAGATCGAAATCCACTCGAAACACCAGTTCCCCACGCTTTCCGAAGAGACCACGGATGAAAACAAGGGCATCCGCCTGAGCTACGGGCTCGGCTGGGGCCTCTTTTGGACTCCGTATGGCCCAGCGTTTTTCAAGGAAGGCCACGACGACGGCTGGAGGAACTATGCCGTCTGCTTCGACCAGAGCAAGACGGGACTGCTGATCATGACCAACAGCGGCAACGGCGAAGGAATTTACAAAGAGCTGCTGGAAACAGTTCTGGCCAACACCTTCACGCCTATCGAATGGGAAGGCTTTACGCCGTACAACCAGCTTCCGCCGCGCCACCATTGAGGCCGCGCACGGCTCGACCCACCAATCGTCGTGAGAGCGGGGATCGCGGTAAGAAGTGCGAAGAAGTGCAGTGAGAAACGCGGACTATTGCGATGCAAACCTGCTCGCGGACCCATGCACGGGGTTCGCGCGGTTCAGAACCACGCCGAGCAGCCGCTTCTCGCGCAGTTCCTGCACGACGCCCTGAGCCACGTCGTACGGTGTATTCCCACCCTGCACCACCAGCAATACCCCGTCGCAGCAGTCCGCGATGGTCAGGGCGTCGGCCATCGGCCCGGCCGCCGGCGAATCCACGAGAACCCAGTCAAAGTGAGGCGTCAGCTGCGACAGCATGCTTTTCAGCCGCCCGCGAGCCACGAGCTCCGCGGGATTCGCAGCCCCCCCGCCCCCCGGGATTAGGAAGAGATTTTCCTGCGGCCCGCGCTGCAAGATTTGCTCCACGCCGGCCTCTTCCTTCAGATAAGCGGCCAGCCCGGGCTCGCCGGGAGCGCCCAGAATCACGTGCAGGGATGGGGAGCGCAGATCGCAGTCCACGAGCAGGACTCTTTTTTCCTGTTGCCGCGCAATGGCGTGCGCCAGGTTCGCGCAGATAAACGTCTTCCCCTCGCCCGGCATCGCGCTGGTTACCAGCACAATCTTCAGCGCCCTGCGTTCACGCTCCTGGTACAGCCGCGAGCGCAGCATGCGGAGCTGTTCCGTGGCGAAGGTTTGATTCTTGCCGTTCAGGAAAAATAGTTTGGAGGCATCGCTCTGCCAGCGGGTCTGGCGGCAGCCCTCCAGGAGCGCGGGCAGAGCCGGCCGCGACGGCGACGGCGCCGCAGGACGTGCGGGAGCGGCGGGAACAGCCGGCGTTTCGATTCTGGTAATCACCGTTGCCGCGGTTGGCGACTCCAGGGGCCGCGCGGGAGCAGCAGGCGCAGCGGCAGGCGCGGCAGCAGCAGGCGCAGGCTCCGGCTCCTGGGCCGGCGCCCGGCCTTTCTCCCGCTCCGCGCGCTTCAGCGCTTCATGTATTCGGCTCATCGCCGAGCCGTCTCCTTACTGCACTTTCAGTTCGGACGCCGCAGCCGGTCCACCAGCGTGGCCAGATTCTGCAGCGCTTCCATCAGTGTGGCATTCTCTCCGCTCGCTCCGGCAGGCTCCACGGGCTGGGCGATCGGATCGATCCGGTGCAGGTCGAACTCCCTGGCCACCTCGTCAATCGCGCCCACCTGCACGGGCCGCTTCTGATCCACAAAGGCGCTGATGAGCGCATGCTCGCACAGCAGGTTTACCACGCGGGGGATTCCACGCGCGTAACGATGCATCGCCTCGATGGACTCGGGAGTGAAGATTGTGGTGCCGTCTCCGCCCGCGATCCGCAACCTCTCCTGGATGTAGCCCGTCGTCTCTTCGAGCGTCAAGGGGTACGTGCGGCAACGCAGCGTGATGCGCTGGCGCAACTGCCGCAGGCCCGGCTGATTGAGCTTCTGCTCCAGCTCCGGCTGCCCGGAGAGCACGATCTGCAGCAGTTTCTCCGTGGCCGTTTCCAGATTGGTGAGCAGCCTGATTTCCTCCAGTACCTGCGGCGAAAGATTCTGGGCTTCGTCCACCACCAGCACCGCGGTCTCTCCGGCGCGGTAGCGCTCCAGCAACCATTGGTTCAGGCGGATCAGCACCTGGCTCTTCATCCGCGTGTCGCACGGAATTCCGAAGTCCGCCATCATGAAGTCCAGGAATTGCGTGACGTTGAGCCGCGAGTTGAAGACGAAGGCCGTGGCCAGGCTGTTTTCGTGCAGCCAGTCGAGCAGCTTGTTCAGCAGCGTGGTCTTTCCCGTTCCCACTTCTCCTGTGAGCGTGACGAAGCCCTTGCGGCTCTGGATTCCATAGGTGAGCACCGCAAACGCTTCCTCCGTGTGCCGCGTGGAAAACAGAAAACGCGGGTCCGGGTTCACATTGAACGGGTTTTCACGAAGCCCGAAAAATTTCTTGTACATAAGAGGTTGCTGAGCCGCGCTCAGACGTCCGTCAGGACGCTTTCCCCTTTCTCTCCGCCCTTGCCCATGCTCTGCCAGTAGCTCCCTGACATGTTGCTATGATTTCCACCCACTGTCTCGGGAATCACGGCGAGCGTGGGCAAATCCAGAAAGCGCTCGATGTCGTGCTCCGTCCGCAGCCTCTTGTCCGGTGATCGAAGCAGGAGCGCACCGGCCATCCCCAGCACCAGACCGCAGCCCGCTCCTCCCAGGGTGAAGATCGCGGGATCATGAACCGAACGCGTTACCACGGGCTCGCCCGCCAACTCGAGGCGCGAGGCTTCGGCCTCATTCAACGTCTCCTCGGCCTTGCGGAACGCGTCCTGTCTGGCCGCCAAAAGGTCGTACTTCTCCTGGGCCGAGTCCGCCCGGCTCTTCAGCTCCCGGTACTCGACGTCAATCATCGGGCCGCTTTCCATCTGGCCCTGGACGGCTTGCAGTTCCCGCTGCAGGCGATCGCGTTCGCGAGACTTTTCCTGAATCTCCTTGTCGAGATCGCGCACTTGCGCCTGCAGTTGCGCCGCATCGGGCGCCGCCTTTGCCTGTACAGCGTTTGGAGCGGCCGAGCCGCCGGCAACTCGATTCGCTTCGTCGATCTTCTTCTGCAGGGTGGCGATGTCGCCCCGCAACTTCACCACGTCGGGGTGGTCGGGCGTGTACCGCGTTTGCAGGGTCACCAACTGGGCTTGCTTCGTGGCCAATTCTTCCTCGAGGGCCAGGGTATCTGCGGACTCAGACGGTTTCCCGCTCCGCGTGGCCGCGGGGCGCTCCGCGAACAGCGCCGCCGCAAGCACCGCTCGTTTCTCTTGAGCGCTCTTCAGGTCCGCATCTGCCGCCTGCAACTCGCTGTTGTATTGTGCAAGTTTCCGTTGCAGGTCTGCGCCGTTCGTGCCGGCGAGATCCGCAGCGTGGGCGCGCGCGAATTGGGCGAGCTTCGCGTCCGCTTCATCCCGATCGCGCTTGGCATTCTTGAACTGTTCGGCCAGGAAGGCCCCGTTCGAGGACCTGTCAATAATGGCAGGGCGCATAAGCAGCCGGACTGCCTCGTCGCACACGGCGCGCGCTTTGAGCGCGTCAACGGCCGTGCAGGATATGGAGAAAGCTGTGCCGTTCGCTGCGATCGCAATGTTCCGGCTCAGCTCTCCGATCTGGGCGCCGAGCGCTTCGTTTTCTGCCGGCTGTGCTCCCGAAAGCGCGATCAGTTGCACCCATTCTGCCCCGCCCCGGAGAAGCTGCCTTATGTTGAGCGCCGGATACGGGCGCCCCGGGCGAACCACACCGCCTTCGCGAATCACGCTCGCGAGCGTCTCCGTGCACGTGTACCTTGCCGGCAGTTCGCGCGCCACGGCGTAGCCGGCCGCCGCTCCGGCCAGGCAGCCGACAACCAGCCATTTCCAGCGCCGCATGGTGTCCAGATAGCTCGACATGAGAATCGCCGATCACCGGCAAAACGGTCCCTTACAGTTTAATCCAGCTTGTAGGGTCGTGTGGACCAATTGAACGACAGGCCGACCACTTGCACCAGCGAAATCGGGCCGCATTGCACGCCGTTCACGCAGGAAGTCACGTTCGAGGTCTGGCTCTGGGCATTATAGGAAAACCGCACTGAAGAGTAGTGCCCCAGAGGCCGCGAGAATGACATTCCCGCGTTCCAGTAGTCGAAAGTGGATGTGGCACTCATCATCCCGGGCTGCTGCGTCTGTTGAAACGAGCTGTTGCGCGCGTAGCTGCCGTTAATGGCCACCGTCCACACCCGCGTGAACCGGCGCGTAAAGCTTCCGGACAACTGATCCGTGGTCGATCCAACCAGAACCCCGGAGCCGCCGGTGGTCCCACGCGTGTACTGTGCTTTGATGCTTCCGTTGCGGATGGCGTAATCCAGCGCTCCGGCTACGGACAAGCTGACGGCGTTCTGCGAGCCCTGGACCGTGGTCTGCCCGGGCTGGGGACTGAAGTGGTTGATCACCGGACCCGCGGAAACAGAAACGAACAGGCGTCCCGTCACGTACCTCCGGTATCCCGGCTGGATGTAATGCGAGATGAACCCCTGAGCGCCCGAGGAATAGCTTTGCACGGACGCCGCGTAGCTCACGTTAACCGTGTCTCGCGCCGTCAGAGTCCTGTCGTAGGCCACCCTGGCGGTAACGGAACGCGAATCCAGCAGGCCGTCGCCCGAATAATGCAGAATCCCCAGGTTGCCCGAAACGGTCAAAGAAGACCGCTCGTCCAGCATGTATTGCGCCTGCGCGATCGTGGTGTTCGTGAGTTGGTACGCATTCATCGAGCCGATCGTTGATCCCGTCTGGAAGCTGGGGTTCAGGGTGGAGGTGCCTCCACCCGTGAGGTAACCCAGGCCACTCAGGCCAAACTGGGTGTTGGGAAGATAGGAAAGATTCTCGGCCAGAAAAAAGTTCCAGCGCCGCATTGTGAACTTCTGCGTCGCCGCAAACTGTTGCACAACGGAATTTGGCTGCGTCTGCAAGCCATAAATCAAGCCGGCCGCGCTGTAGTCCAACGAAAACGTGGAATTCCGCTTTTGTACCTGGAGATTCAGTCCACCCTGTAGCGTGGTTATGGCGTCCCCCTGGCTGGCCCCGGTGGTGGACGAAAAACCCGTATTGGTGTCGTACACCTCTTGCAGGCTGAACCGCGGAACCACAAAGCTGTGCCCCAGGCCGAGCCCGCCGCCTTCCGGAATGCGGTAGGCTTCAGCCCCTCCCAAAGGTCCCGGAGCGTTCTGCGGCGCGCCCGACTCCACTTGCGGCACATCCGCGGGCGCCGGCTGGCCCGCGCCCTGGCCGCTGCCCTGCTGCGCGTGGAGCGACGGGGCGGCGAAAAGCAAGCTGCCCGCGACGGCCAGCGCCAGAATGTGGAGACGGTTGTGCGTGGCACGCATCTCAGAAACCCTCGTCAAGTCTCGTTAGGGAACTACGATCGTGTCGCCCGGCTTCAATTCCAGGTTCTGCTGCGGGTTCTGGCCTTTCACGACTGCCCGGTAATTGAAGGGGTACTTCACCTGCTTTCCGTTCTCGTTTCGGAGCACGTAAATTGCCTTGATGTTCGCAAACTGCGTAAAGCTCCCCGCGCCCGCCAGGGCTTGCAGCACGGTCATGCCGCCTTGCAGGGGAAACGCTCCCGGGTGGCTCACTTCTCCCATCACGTACACGCGGCGGCTGTTCACCACGCTCACAATCACCGTCACTTGAGGCTCCGAGATGAACTTCTTCAGCCCGTCGCGGATCGAATCGCCCAGTTGCAGCGGCGTGAGCCCGGCGGCCTGCACATCGTTCAGCAGCGGCAGCGAAATCTTACCGTCGGGACGCACCGGAACCGTCCGGCTGATCTCGGCTTCTTTCCACACATTGACGATCAAAATGTCCTCGGCCCCAATCACGTAGGCGGGGTCCTCGTTCGCCGCTTTAGCCTGTGCGGCAACCGCCGCGTCCGGCTTCTCCGCCGGCTTTGCGTCTTTATTCGGCGCGGCGCCCTGTCCGCGCGCTCCTGCCGCAGCCAGGCAAAAAACCGCCACCAGAGCCAGCAAATGCCCTAGCGTCCGCATACTTTCCTCCCTTCCCCATGCCCCGCACGGCATCTGAGGATGGATTCTTCTGATATTCGAGCACGTTTTTTCGCCGGAATCCATGGGCTGTGCGCAAACACTGAGCCCTGTTGCGCAGATTCTCGGAGAGAACCGCCTGCCTCAGCTTACCACCAAGTGGAACCCGATTATCCCCTGGCCTCTGTCCGGTGTCCCGCTCGTTAACTCGCCCGCTGGGCCTGCCGGCGCGGCGCCCGTTGACTAAGGCTTCACCCGCCCGTCCCCGGAATCACCGCTCGGGCGCATCTTGTGGCAACCTTGACTGTGGTTCCGGCCGCCGGCCGCGACGGTGTGTTCCCGGGCCTGGACAAGACTTGCCGGAGTCAACTACGGTGATTCGTGGCCCTGGAAGCGTGGAGAAAATGAAGAAGGAATGGATGATTCCCACCGGACGCCGCCTGTTGGCCGGCTCGCTCCTGGCCGTTTTGCTTGCCGTAGCGCTCCCCGGCTGTTCGCGCGACCCCAACACCCGCAAGCAGAACTTTCTCGAGAGCGGCGACAAATTCCTGGCCAAGGGACAGTACCGCGAGGCCGCCATCGAATACCAGAACGCCCTGCAGATCGACTCAGACTTTTTGCCCGCGCACATCCAGCTCGCTGATCTGTTTCTCAAGACCGCGTCCTATGGGAACGCGGCCAGGGAATTCACCAAGATACTTCAGCTCGATCCGAAGAATATCAAGGCTCACGTGGAACTGGGCAACCTGTTGCTCGCCAGCAAGGACGCCGCCGCCGCCCAGGAGCATGCCAAGGCCGCTCTCGAGCTCGATCCTAACAACATTGACGCCCTCGCCCTTCTCGCCAGCTCGGATTCCGTCCTCGGCAATGTCCCCGGCTCCCTCGAGGAAATGCAGAAGGCCATCGACATCGATCCCAAGCGTCCCAAGAGCTACCTGTATATGGCAATGATGCAAGCCAACGCGGGCCAGCCGCAGGCCGCAGAGCAGAGCTATCAGAAGGCCCTCGAACTCGATCCCAAATCGGTGACGGCGCTGATGGCCTTCGGCGGTTTCTACCAGCAGCAGAAGCGCTCGCCCGAGGCCGAGGAGCAGTACCGCAAGGCCATGCAGCTTGAACCGGCGAATCCGCAGCCCGTGGTGGCCCTTTCCCGCTTGTTCCTCACCCAGGGCAAGCGCGCGGAGGCGGAGCAAATCGTCAAGGACGCCAAGCCGAACCTCCGCGACAATCCCACTGGCTACCGCATCCTCGGCGACTTCTATCTGGGCACCGGCGACGTGCCGCATGCCACCGAAGAGTTTGCCGCTCTTTTCCGCGACCACCCGAAGGACAAGCGCCTCCGCGACGATTACGTGCAGATTCTCCTGCTCGGCAATCGCACTGAAGAAGCGGCCACGCTGAACGAGGCGGCCCTGAAGGAATCGCCCAAGGATCCTGCGGCGCTGCTCGCCCGCGGCCAGATCCTCCTGCGCCAGAAGAAACCGGGCGACGCCGCCAAGGTGCTCCAGATAGTGGCCTCCGCGGAGCCGGAAAACGCCAACGCCCTCTACTTTCTGGGCGTGGCCCAGGCGGAATCGGGCGACCTGGCCCTGGGCGAGCAGTCCTTGCGTGCGGCCGTGCGCCTGCGCCCTCAAATGGCCCTGGCCCAGCAGGCCCTCGCGGAAATCGCCGTTCGAAAGGACGACCTCGATTTGCTCACCAAGAGCTCTGAAGCGCTCGTGCAGATCGATCCTTCACTCGCGGCCGGCTACACACTTCGCGCGGTCAGCCGGGTTGCAAAGCACGATCTGGCGGGCGCGGAGACGGACCTGAATAAGGCCGTCACTCTGGCCCCCAACGATCCCACGGCCTACGCCCGCCTGGGGTCGTTGCGCGCCGCGCAAAAGCGGTTCCCCGACGCGGAGATTTATTACGAGCAGGCGCTCGCAAAGAATCCGGACTTCGCAGAAGCGCTGCGCGGCCTGGTGGCCGTGGAGATCGCCCAGAAGCAGATGGACAAGGCCGTAGCGCGCGTCTTGCAGCAAATCGCCAAGTCACCCTCCAACGCGGATTACCAGGTGCTGCTCGGCCGCCTTTACGCCACGCAGAAAAAGTACGCTGAGGCTGAAGCCGCCTTCACCAAAGCCGTTTCGCTTGATCCAAGCAATATGGAAGCGTTTCTGACGCTCGCGCAGGTGCAGATTGCCGGCGGCTCGCCCGACCGCGCCGTGCAGAGTTATCAGCAGAGCATCCAGCAGCATCCCAACGACGCGCGTCCCTACGTGCTGCTCGGGATGCTCGAGGAGTCGCGGCAGAATACGCAGCAGGCACGGCAGGCGTACGAGAAGGCCTTGCAGGTTCAGCCCGACTTTCCGCTCGCCGCCAACAATCTCGCTTTCCTGCTGCTGGAGAACGGCGGCGACACGAACGCGGCCCTCACCCTGGCGCAGACGGCCCGCAAGGGCCTGCCGCAGAATCCCAGCGTCGCCGATACGCTCGCCTGGGTCTACTACCAGAAGGGCGTCTACGGCTCCGCCGCCGATCTTCTGAAGGAAGCGATTCACGCGGTGCCCGACAATGCGACCTTCCACTATCATCTCGGCATGGTCTACGCCAAGATGGGCAACAAGGCCGGCGCCCGTGAAGAGCTGGAGCGCGCACTGAAGCTGAATCCCAATTCTCAACACGCGCAGGAGATTCGTCAGACTCTCACTGCCCTTGGCGGATAGGCACTGGCTGCGCGCTTGAGCATCCCGTTCGCGGGGTGCGCGCTGTACGATTCTCAACGGTTCCGGGGTTCTAGGCCACAGGAGGCTCGCTTGGACGCAACACCATCTCCTCCCGAGTCCGAATTGACGCTCGACATCGAAACGACGATGGAACAGATCGTCGTGCGCTGTTCCGGGCGCATCACTTCGACTTCCGTCGAGCTGCTGCTGAACACGGTCCGGCCTCTCATCCTGCAAACAAGGCGAATTGCTCTGGATCTGGCCCAGATTCGCCACCTCGATAGCTCGGGGCTGGGAACCGTCGTGCAATTGTGGTCTGCCGCCAAGCAGGCCGGCACGGAACTGAGCGTGGTCAACCTGAACGAGCGCGTCCAGAACATTCTGAACATCGCCAACCTCTCTTCTCTCTTCCGGCATTCGTAGCCATCCATTTGCCATTCGCAGGCTGGTGCGGTTGGTTCGGTGCAGGTGGAAAGAATGAGCAAGGACTTGCCGCAGTAAGATCCGCGGGAGAAAAAACAGACAAAGAAAGACCGGAACTTGCCCACGGTCAGGACGTCGCTGACCGTGGCTACCGCCGGCGTGTTCGTCGCCGTAAAGCGATGAGATCCGCCTGGCGCCCGGCTAACCGCCCATCTCGCCGAGCCGCCGCCGCAAATAATCCTGCTCCACGCGATTCGTAGCCAGCCCCAGCGCCCTGCGGTAAGCCTCCTGCGCTTCCACGCGCCGCCCCAGCCGCCGCAGAATGTCCGCGCGCGCGGCATGCAGAAGGTAGTAGCCCTCCAGCTCCCCCGAAGCCGCCAGCTCGTCCATCCGCGCCAAACCCTTCTCGAGTCCCGCGCCCATGGCCACGGCCACCGCACGATTCAGCTTCACCACCGGAGATGGCGAAATCGCTTCCAGCTCTCCGTACAGCTCCGATATCTGCGGCCAATCCGTCTGCCCGGCGCGCTCCGCTTCGCCGTGCAGCGCGGCGATCGCCGCCTGCAACTGGTAGGGCCCGACCTCCCTGCGCCGCAGCGCCTGCTCCACCAGCCGCGCGCCTTCCGCAATCTGCTCGCGGTTCCATAGCGAGCGATCCTGCTCCTCGAGCGGCACGAGCTGCCCCTGGCCGTTCATCCGCGCGCGGCGGCGCGAATCGTGCAGCAGCATCAGCGCCAGCAGACCCAGGTTTTCCGCCTCCTGCGGCAGCAGCTCGCACAGCGTGCGCCCGAGGCGGATGGCCTCGGCGCACAGGTCTTCGCGCACCAGCCGTTCGCCCGTCGTTGCGCTGTAGCCTTCATTGAAAATGAGGTAGATCACCGCCTGCACGGCTTCCAGGCGTTCCGGCAGCAGGTGCGCGGGCGGCACTTCGTAGGGAATGTTGGCGTCCCGGATTTTTTGTTTGGCGCGCACCAGCCGCTGCGCCAGCGCCGGCTCCGCCATCAGAAAGGCACGCGCAATCTCCGGCGTGGTGAGCCCTCCCAGCGTGCGCAGCGTCAGCGCCACCTGCGCTTCGCGGTTCAGCGCCGGGTGGCAGCAGGTGAAGATCAGGCGCATGCGCTCGTCGGGATAGGTCACGGAAAGCTCTTCCACGGAGGGCTCTTCCTGGCGGGCCGCGCTCTCAGCTTCGTATTCGAGAGCATCCTGCTTTTCGTCTCGCGTGCTCTGCCGCCGCGCGGAATCAATCAGCTTCCTGTGCGCGACCGCCGTGATCCAGGCGCCGGGCCTCTGTGGAATGCCGCGCGCCGGCCAGTGCACCAGCGCGGAGGCGAACGCGTCCTGCATGGCTTCTTCGGCCAGGTCGAACGAGCCGGAGATGCGGATCAGTGAAGCTACGATCCGGCCCGACTCTTCGCGGAAAACTCTCTCCGCAGCGGTCTTGGCGCTCGTGGCGTCCGTCTGCGTTTCTCCCAATTCCGGCGCCAGGAGCGAGAGAGGCGCCGATTGCCGGGCGCCTCTCTCGCCTCTCACCTTTTTCCGCCCTAAGAAAACTTCATGATCGGCCGGACCTCGATGCTCCCATACCGCGCTCCGGGAATCTTCGCGGCGATGGCCACGGCTTCGTCGCGGTCCTTCGCCTCGATCAGATAGTATCCGCCGAGCTGCTCCTTGGTCTCCGCAAACGGCCCGTCGGTCACCACCGGCTTTTCTTTGCGCACGCGCACGGTTGCGCCCGTCGGCGTGGGCTGCAGCGCGTTGCCGCCCCTGATGGACGCC
>DATFZR010000297.1:0-3146 GCA_035314265.1 Candidatus Acidiferrales bacterium | reverse complement strand
CAGCACGGGCCCTGGGGGCCTGAGCCACTCGCACCCGTAGGAGCGATGAGCGCCATCGCGCTGCTGATGGCGCTGCTGCTGCGCCGGGTTCCGCGGCCGTGGGCGGCGCGGCTGGCGCCGGCGTTGCTGCTCGTGCTGTTGGTGATGACCTGGACGGCGTGCGTGAACAACAATCCGCCGATACTTCCGAACGCGCCGACGACGCCCGCCGGCGTCTATCAGATTCAGGTGATCGCCACGGCGCCCGGCGGCGTAAAGCAGACGGTTTCGCTTACGGTCCACGTGATTTAGTCTCCGATCGGAACTTCAGCTCCATCGGAGCGCGCTGTTCTCACCGGCCATGAAAGTGCTCTGACCGCCGCGACCGCTTCTCTGTCCGTTTGCGCCGAACTGTAACTGTAGACTTCTGGACTTTACCCCCCTCCCGCGAGAAGATTTCGGGCAAGCGTCCTTGCACCCAGAAAGGGTGAGCTGATTCGTACTTATCAGGGGTGGCTCTAATGAAGAACGTTCTGCACTCCTACCTGTTTGTTTCCCTGTTGCTGGCCCTGCCTTCTGTTCTCGAGCCTGCCGGCGGCACTGCGCCCCACGCAGGGAACGGCGCGGTCGTCACCACGGGGGCGCCAGTGGCCACAAGAGCGGCGAGCGAAGGTAGAGCGCTCGGAACGAAGCCCAGCATCCACAGGCCGGCGGTTGCCGCACCGGAACCGGCGCAGCAGGCGGCCTACGGGAAGTTGCCGCTGCAATTCGAGGAGAACCTCGGGCAGACCGACCCCCAAGTGAAGTATCTGGCGCGCGGCCGGGGCTACAAGTTCTTTGTGACGCCCCAGGAGACCGTGCTGGCATTCGGGGGCGTGACGCAGGCGGCGGGCCGCGAGGATCTTCGCGGGAGGCCAGCCTCCGGGCCGGCCGGCTCCGTCACGCCGCAGGAGGAGCGAAGCGAGACCGTGCTGCGCTTCGCGCTGGAGGGAGCAAACGCGAAGCCCCGGATCGAGGGGGCAGGCCGGCTGGCTGGCATCAGCAACTACTTGATCGGGAACGACCCGGCCAAGTGGCGGACGAACGTTCCGAATTACGCGAGGGTCGTCGAGCACGGCGTCTACAGGGGGATTGACGCGGCCTATTACGGAAAAGAGGGCCAGCTCGAATCTGACTTCATCGTTGCGCCGGGACGCGACCCCGGAGCCATCCGGATGAAAATCACCGGGGCGCAGAGTATGGCTGTGAACGCCGATGGCGACCTGGTGCTGGCCACCCCGAATGGGACCGTAAAGCTCGAAAAGCCGGTGCTCTACCAGCTCATCAAGGGCGCGAAGAGAAAGGTAGAAGGCGGCTACCGGCTGCTTGGAGAAAATCAGGCGAGGTTTGTCACAGGGCCTTACGACCACCGGCTGGCGCTGGTGATCGACCCCACGCTCGTGTACTCGACCTATCTGGGTGGTAGCGGGTTGAGCGGCGATGCGGCAGAGGCCATCGCGGTGGACGCGAACGGAAGCGCTTACGTGACGGGTTTCACCACCTCCACGGACTTTCCCACCGCAGGTGCGCATCAGGGTGCGCTGGGCGGCCCGTTTGCGGTGAACGCCTTTGTCACCAAGCTGGCGGCGAGTGGCGCGAGCCCGGTTTTCTCGACCTACCTGGGGGGCAGCGGGACCGATGGTGGGTTCGGAATTGCGGTGGACGCGACGGGCGAGCCGATCATCACCGGCGCGACATCCTCCACGGATTTCCCGAGGACTCTGGGGCCCGGACTGAACGGAGGGCTCGACGCATTTGTCTCCAAGCTCTCGGCCAACGGCTCCGCCCTGGTTTACTCCTTCTATTTGGGCGGAGAATCCTCGGATCAAGGCAGTGCGATCGCGGTGGACGCGGCCGGAAACGCCTACGTGACCGGTAGCACCTCGTCCACGGGGTTTCCGGTTACCACGGGAGTGTTCCAACGCACGCTCATGGGATCGGAGAACGCTTTCGTCGCCAAGATCGCCCCGGCGGGCGGCGTGCTCTGGGCCACGTATTTGGGAGGTAACTTAGCCGATATGGGCTCGGGCATCGGCGTGGACGGAGCCAATCCGGCAAACGTCTACGTGAGCGGATCAACGAGCTCCACTACGTTCCCGACGCACGCGCCGATTCAGGCAAACCTTGGAGGCGCCGGGGCGACGAATGCATTTGTCTCCGAGCTGAATCCCACCGGCACGGCGCTGGTGTATTCGACGTACCTGGGTGGCAGCAGCGACGACGAAGCCCTCGGCATTGCCGTGGATTCGGGAGGAAATGCCGTGGTCGCAGGACTGTCGAATTCCCAGGACTTCCCGCTGGTTGCCCCGCTCGAGTCGCATTCTTCAAACCAGGATCTCTTTGTGGCCAAGGTTGCCGCCGGGGGCGGGTCGTTCGTTTTCTCCACCGTGTTCGGCGATAGCAGCGGGCAGACCCAGGCGAGCGCCGTCGCGATCGATCCCTCGGGAAACATCTACGTCGCAGGGAACACCAGCGCCTATCTTCTTCCCACCCTCGATCCCTTGCAGGGGTCGAGCATGCTGCAGTGCGAATGCGGGGGCGGAGAATCCACGCAGGCCGGGGTGGTGATGGAATTCAAGCCGGACGGCTCGGATTATCTGTTTTCCACGTTTTTCGGTGGCGCGGCCAACAACAACAACTTTGGGTTCCAGGAGGCCGCCTCCGGCCTCGTGGCGGACCCTCAAGGGGACGTGTATATCGCGGGCAAGGCGGCGAGCATGGACTTTCCCACGGTCAGTCCATTCCAGGCCGCGCTGAACTCCCCCGCCTCCACCAACGGTTTCGTAGCCAAGATCTCTCCGGCCACACCGGCTGGACCTCAGTTCTTTCCCTCCGTGCTGCATCTGCAAACCGACTCGGTGGGCGGCACTACTTTCCCGTTCGATGTCACCCTCCTGAACGGCACGAATACTCTGACCATCTCCAGCCTTACGTTCACTGGACCCAATGCTGCCGACTTTTCGGAAGTGGATTCGTGTCTTCCGGAGCTGCTGCCGCACGCCGTATGTACGATCGAAGTCCGTGGCGTGCCGACGATCAGCACGACGGAGACGGCGACGCTGAATATCACGGACAGCGATACGAGTTCACCGCAATTGGTGGCGCTGACTCTGAACGTGGTCGCGCCC
>DATFZR010000296.1:0-2759 GCA_035314265.1 Candidatus Acidiferrales bacterium | reverse complement strand
GTGGCGGTGGTCCGGGCGGTGGCGGCTCAGGTTCAGGCGGCGGTTCGGGTTCGGGCGGCGGTTCGGGTTCGGGCGGCGGAGGCTGGGGGCCCGGCGGCGCCGATCCGGGCGGCGGTGGACCGGGCGGTGGTGGACCCGGCGGCGGTGGTCCAGGTGGTGGCAGTGGTCCGGGCGGCGGCGGGACCCGAGGAGCCGGCGGCGGTACCGGTCCGGGTGGTAGTGGTCCTGGCGGTGCTGGCGGAGCCGGCGGCGGTGGCGGCGAAGGCGGGAAGAAAGTTCGCCCCGGCATGTGGGCGGCCGCGGCGACCGCGGGACTCAACATGGAGGTGAAGGGAACGACGGGAGGGGCGCCTCCACCCACCGGCGTCTATATTCCGGGCAGCTCGGCCGGGGCCACGTTTACGATCGCGCAGGAGGACATTCGGGGCGTGCTGCAAATGCTGGTGCAGCTCGGCAAGACCAGTTCCAGCGCCGGCGGTGGCGCGGAGCCCGCGATGTTCCAGCAGCGGCTTACCACAATGCCCGTGCGAGCGCAGACCCTGCTGTACAACGCGCTCTCGGGCCTGGCGGCGCAAGCCACCACGGACCAGCCCGACCAGCCGATGCTGCTGAAGCTGGCGCAGCACATCTCCATTCGCTTCGCGCTCGAGAGTTACGAGCGGGGCGAAGTGCGTGTGAACGCCGTGAAGCAGATGCTCGAAAGCTTGAACCAGGAGATCGAAGCGCTGCGGCGCGTAATCGGCGCGCACGAAGAGCGCATGGCCGTAACCGGGATGAAGTACGAATCCCACGTGCAGTTGATGACGCAGTTCTTCTGGGAGGAAGTGCCGGACGACAAGAAAAAAGAGGTGCTGCTGACGGGCGAGGCCTGGTGCGTGCCGTCGCGAAACGTGCGGGCCTATATTGAGGAGCTGCGGAAAAAGGGCGACAAAGAAACGGTCAAGAAGGTGCTGCGCAATTACATCAACTGCGTCTCGCTGGAAGATCCCGAGGCGCGGCGCGAGACGGCGCTGGGACTTCCCGACATGGCCGACCTGGTGATGGCGGAGTCTCCAGAATTCCTGATCGAAGCCATCGAAATCGTGGGCAAGCAGGTGGCGGTGGAGGAAAAGCCGGAGCTGCAGACGCTGATCGGGGCCGCCTTCGTGCGGCTAAGCCAGGCGGCGGCGAGCCTGCACTCGTTCCCGGCGATGATCAAATCGCTGGACCTGGTGGAAGAGATGGAGAAGGCGCGGCCAGGCTCGGGACAGAACATCTTCTCGCGCATCGGCGTGGAAAACAGGATTCCGGAGTTCATCGAGGAAGGGTTGCGGGAAGAGAAGGTGCCGGACGGGCTGGCGGAGCTGCTGAAGCGCGCGCCCCGGCCCGCCATCGAGCACCTGGCCGTGCGCTTCAGCCGCGCGGGCTTCCGCGAGGACGTTGACCTGCTTCTGCGCATGGCGCGGGAACTGGGCGAAACGGGCGTGGCGTTTCTGCGCGACGTTTTGCGCTCCGGGCCGCCGCCGCAGGCCGTGGAATCTGTGGGCTTGCTGGCACGGCTGGATCCGGAAACGCTGGAACTGTGGCTGCCGCCGAAGATCGGCGAATGGCAAAGGTCGTTCCACGACCGCGTGGTGCGGCAGATTGCCGCGGCAGATTCGACGCACCGCTGCCGGCTGCTGCTGACCATGTTTGACCAGCTCGACCCGCTGGTGAAGCCGCTGGCGCTCGATGAGGTGGGCCTGAGCGGCGAGGCCATGGCCATCCCCATGCTGCTGGAGCTGGCCGCGGGAACCCTGCCCGCGGGAAGCGCTCCGTACCTGCGCATCAAGGCCATCGAGGGTCTCTCGAGGCTGCGCGCGAAGGAGGCGGAGCCGATCCTGCGAAAAATCGTGGAGACGCGGCAGATGTTCCGTTGGAGCCATCCGGCGGAACTGCGCATCGTGGCGCTGCAGGCGCTGGAAAAGCTCGATCCGGATTTCGTGAAGGCTTTCTTCCCGAAGAGCGGAGTGGAAGCGGGCGAATTTGCGATCGCCGCGCCGCTGGAAGAGCCGATGTCGTCGTGCCTGCGGCAGCGGCGCTACACGCGGCTGAAGCTTTCGAGACCCCTGCCGCTGATGACCACGAACCTGCGCGAAAACCAGAAGCTGGAGACCACCTCGATGAACCTGGGCGGCGGAATCGCCACGTGCGAGCGCTACCTGACGCCGGGCACGCTGATCCAGATCAAATTCACGTCGGCGATGAAGAGCATGAGGGCGACGGCATTCGTGCGGGATTCGCGCAGCCAGATGATGGGATTCGAAATCGTGGACATCGATTTCGAGGAGCGCAACAAGCTGCGGCGCGTGCTGGCGGACCTGGCCGGCGTCACTCCGCCGACGTCGCCCAAGAGCCGCAGCCGGCGGCGCGACCGCGCCGTGGTTACGGCCACTCCGGCTGTTTCCGCCCCTGCTCCTGTTCCTCCTGCGCCAAAGACGGGCAAGGAAAAAGAGTAAGAACGGCTACCCGGCGCTTCCCTTCCCTTTTTCGTTCTGCTTCGCTTCTCGTTCCCGCGCGCCGCCTGGACCCATACATCACAGGCAGGCATTGCTCCTGCCACTTCGGTGGAAAAGGCAGAGGCAGGGCGGCCGTTGGACGTTGGCGCCGTGCCACGCACGGCGTCCCGGGGCGGAGCGCGGGCTAACGCAGCGTTTGGGGATCGATAGAGAAGTGAGTCTTGACGGTAAACCGCTGGCCGCGAAACTCGAAGGAGATTCGCGCGGCGTGGCCCGGGGGAA
>DATFZR010000295.1:0-4026 GCA_035314265.1 Candidatus Acidiferrales bacterium | reverse complement strand
TCGGGGCTCACCAGGGTGCGGGTGTTCTCGCTCGGGCCCGTGTTCAGCGCATTTGGTTCTTCCGTATCTGATATTTCCCATCTGTACGAGCGAGCGCTCGACGGCGGCATCACCGACGAATCGGTCGCCAGGACTCGCGGTTTGCTCGAGGAGATTCGGGCCGAGGCGGCGAAAGATTTGCTGGGCGAGGGAATCAAGCCGGAAGGGCTGAGTTACGCAATCGATTTCGAGCTGGCCGGAGCCATGGGAAACTCTGCGGCGATTCCGTGTCCGGAGGCGGGCCTGCAGAATGCGGCCGCGCTGCGCGCTGCGCTGGGCGTGGCTCTGGGAATTGCACCCGCGGAAGCCGGCGCAGTTGCGCTGGGGATGATGCGCGTGCAGGTCAAGAAGCCAATGCCGAAACCGCGCCTCGAAAAGCGCGAAACAGGCAGCGCAGACGCCTCGCATGCGCGCACCGGCACCCGCAAGATACTGTGGGGGAGCAAAGACGGCGTGGCACAGATTTACCGTTGGGAATCACTCCAGCCCGGCAATCGCATAGCAGGCTGCGCGATCCTGGAAGGTGAGAGCACCACGTATCTGGTGCCGGAGGACTGGGTGCTCGAAGTAGACGGTTTTGGGAACGCCGCGATTGGCAAGCAGGCCGCATCCTGACGGGAGCTGAAGGCGATGGCCACAGACACGCGCATTCGGTTTACGGAGTATCTGGACCTGGATCTCGAACGCGAGCAGTGGATCTGCAACCGCTGCGGGCGCGTGCTCGGCCCGGCTGGGGAAAACTACAAGCGCGGCTGCCTGGTTTACGATCGCGACCCGCGGGAAATTCACCCGCCCATCGTGCCCGGCGCGTACAGTTTTTCGCCCGACCCGCTCTGGGTGCGCATCGTGGAGTTCTACTGCCCTGGCTGCGGAACGCAGGTGGAAACGGAATACCTGCCGCCCGGACATCCCATCACGCACGACATTGAAGTGGATGTGGCACAGATCAAGGAAAGACTGCGCAAGGGCGAGTTTGTGGTGAAGGAGAATCGGCTCAAGGCCGCGGAATGAATTCGCACGGAATGAATTCGATTGATATCGACGTTGGCGGCACCTTCACCGATCTGGTGCTGAATTTTGACGGCAAGGCCGTGGTGAAAAAAGTGGCCACCACGCCATACGACCTGTCCGTGTGTTTCTCCAAGGTGATTGAAGAGGGAGCGGCCACGCTGGGCCTGAAGATCGAAGACCTGCTGCCCGCCGTGGACATGATCCGCTACTCCACCACGATCGCCATGAACCGCCTGATCGAGCGCAAAGGCCCGCGTCTCGCGCTGATCACTACCGAGGGGCACGAAGACGTGGTGCTGATCGGCCGCGGCGCGCAATGGATTGACGGCACGCGCGTGCAGGAGCGCCGCAACCTGGCGATTCAGCGGAAACCCGATCCGCTGGTGCCGCGCGACATGATCGTGGGCGTAAAGGAACGCGTGGATTCCCGCGGCGCGATCATACGGCCGCTCGATGAAAACGACGTGCGCGCCAAAGTGCGCCACCTGGTGGGTCGCGGCGCGCGCGGATTCGTCGTATCGCTGCTGTGGGGATTCCTGAACCCCGTGCACGAAAAGCGCGTGAAGGAAATTATCCGCGACGAGTACAAGGAATTTCACATCGGCTACCTGCCCGTGGTTCTGGCCGGACAGGTAGTCGGGAAGCTGGGCGAGTACGAGCGGACCATGGCGGCGATCCTCGACGCCTACCTCCAGCGCTCCATGCAGATCGAGCTTTCGGCCATGTGGGACAAGCTGCGCGAGCGCGGCTATAAAAAACCACTGCTGATGATCCAAAGCTCCGGCGGCATCGCCGAAGTGTTCCGCACCTCGGCAAGCCGCACGTTCAATAGCGGGCCCGTTTCCGGCCTGATGGGTGCCCACCACGTCGCCAAAACGCTGGGCTACCAGAACGTCGTAATGACAGACATGGGCGGCACGAGCTTCGACGTCGGCCTGGTGGTGAAAGACAGCGTCAGGAGCTACGACTTCCGTCCCATCATCGACCGCTGGATGGTGGGAATCACGATGATCAAGACGCTTTCCGTTGGCGCGGGCGGCGGCTCGATCGCCTCCGTCAACCGCCTGCTGCAGAATCGCGTGCAGGTGGGGCCGCGCAGCGCAGGCTCCATGCCCGGGCCCGCCTGCTTCAGCCTGGGCGGCACGGAGCCGACGGTTACGGACGCAGACGTGGTGCTGGGCTACATCAACCCGGAATACTATTTCGGCGGAAAGATGCGGCTCGACAAAAACCGCGCCGTGCAGGCCATCCGCGAGAGAATCGCCAAACCGCTGGGCGTGAGCGTTGAAGAAGCCGCGCAGTTCGTGCGGAAAATCGTAAACGGCAATATGTCGTCCGCGATCATGAAAGAAGTGCATCTGCGCGGCCACAGCCCCGACGAATTCATCCTCTTTGTGGGCGGCGGCGCGGGCCCCACGCACGCCGAAGGTTTTCAGGGCGACATTCCGAAGGCGGTCATGTTTCCATTTTCGCCGGTGTTCTGCGCGTTCGGCTCGTCCACCATGGACATCATGCACGTCTACGAGGCCTCGCGAAAACTCACGCTTTCCGCCCCGGGCACGCAGGAGCTCACGGAGGACTACGCGACGTACAACCGCGCCGTCGAATCGCTGATGGCCCAAGCCTCAAAAGACCTGGTGGCGGACGGCCTCGGCGGGGCGACGGCCGAGTTTGTGCTCGAGCTCGACATGCTCTACGGCGGCCAGTTCCATGTGAAACGCGCGCTTTCGCCGCGCATGACGTTGAACTCCGCGGAAGACGTGCGCGCCGTCATCGACGCCTTCAACAAGGAATTCAGCGAGGCCTTCAGCCCCTTCGTCGTGAATCCCGAAGGAGGCGTGTTCATCGAAAGCTTCATCCTGAAGGCCATCGTGCTCACAAAGAAAGCGGAGCTGCCGGAAATGCCGCTCGAGGGCAGCAATCCGGGCGCGGCGAAGAAGGCCGAGCGGCCCGTGTACTGGCCGGGGGCAGGGGACTACCGCACCACGCCCATCTATACGAGCGAGTCGCTGCGGCCGGGCAACGTGGTCGAAGGTCCGGCGGTGATTGAAGGGCAGTACACGACGATTGTTGTGCCCGCGTCCCTGCACTACCGGATTGACACGCGCGGCCTGGGGATTCTGGAAGCGTAAGAGTGTTGTACAGGTTTTGATTGTCATTCCGAGCGGAGCGAGGAATCTGTTTTTCTCGGGGCCGGCAAGCAACGGAATGACGGTGGTTTTGCGTGGAGGAGAGCGGATGCCCATCCCGACAGTGGCGGAAAAACTGGCCTGGCTGAAGCCGGCTCCCGCAACGCTGCACGAGCAGGAATGCGCCGCGCGCGTGCCCCAGGGCGACTACGAAATCGGCGTCCAGATCACCAACGACATTCTGGACGAAGCGATGGAAGTCTTCGTGCGCGCGTCACGCAGCTATTTCGGCGTTTCCGGCGATTCGATGGTGGCGATTTTCACCGCCAACGGCGATCTGATCAACGCGTCCTGCGGCACCTACCTGCACGCCATCATCCAGCCCATCGTGATCAAATTCATCCACAAGTATTACACACAGAATCCCGGCATCAAGGATGGCGACGTCTGGTACACAAACGACGCGCTCTACGGCGGCATCCACAACCCCGATCAGGTGTGCCTGATGCCCGTATTCTACAAAGGCCAGTTGCTGGCCTGGGCGTCCGCCGCGCTGCACACCACAGAAACGGGAGCGACCGAGCCGGGCGGAATGCCGGTGAGCGCGAAGTCGCGCTTCGAGGAAGGCCTGAACCTGCCCCCGATCAAAATCGGCGAGAACCACGAGCTACGCAACGACTTCCTCGAATTCTATTCCGTCTACGGCCTCCGCGCCCCGGCCATGTTCATCTCCGACCTGCGGGCGCGCTGCACCACGGCAGACCGCGTGCGCATTCGCCTGCTGGAGCTGGCGGAAAAACGCGGGCCGGACTTCGTAGTGGGCCTGCTCCGCAAGATGTGCGAGACC
>DATFZR010000294.1:0-3847 GCA_035314265.1 Candidatus Acidiferrales bacterium | reverse complement strand
GGCGGCGAAGCAGGATCTGCTGGAGAAGCTGGTTACGCGCACCGGCGGAAGCAAAGAGCTGCGCAATTTTCTGTTTGTTCTGGTGGACCACCATCGCGCCAGCCTGCTCGGGGAGATTGCGCGGGAGTTTGAAACCGTTCTGCTCCGGCGGATGGGCGTGGCGGAAGCCGATATAACCTCGGCGCGGGAACTCTCCGCGGAGCAGAAGCAGAAGCTCGCTGGAACGCTGGAATCGGTGACCGGGAAAAAGATCGAGGCGCGCTACGCGGTGGACCCCACGCTGGTCGGGGGACTGCTGGTGCGCATCGGCTCGACGATTTACGACGGATCAGTGCGCGCGCAGCTGCAGCAGATGGCCACGCGATTCAATCGAGATTGATTGCGGCGAGATTCATTACGGTGAGGTTGATTAAGGCGATTAGGCGGGATTAGGAGCATCGAGAATGGCCACGATCAAAGCGGACGAAATCTCAAAGTTTCTCCGCGAACAGATTCAAGACTACAAGCAGACCCTTGATGTGGACGAGGTCGGCTCCGTGCTTTCCGTGGGCGACGGCATCGCCCGCGTACACGGCCTGGAGCGCGCGATGCAGGGGGAGATGCTCTCTTTCCCGCACGACGTGGTGGGCCTCGCGCTCAACCTGGAAGAAGACCAGGTGGGCACCGTGCTCCTCGGCGAATACCAGAAAATTCAGGAAGGCGACATCGTCAAGCGCACCAAGACGATCATGTCCGTGCCGGTTGGCGAAGAGATGGTCGGACGCGTGGTGGACCCGCTGGGACGCCCGCTCGACGGCAAGGGGCCGATTGAAGCCAAGAAGCGCAGTCCGATTGAGCGCGCGGCTCCAGGTGTGGTGGACCGCCAGCCCGTGCGCGAGCCATTGCAGACCGGTATCAAGGCCGTAGACTCCATGATCCCGATCGGCCGCGGCCAGCGCGAGCTGATCATCGGCGACCGCCAGACCGGCAAGACGGCCATCATTCTGGACACCATCGTGAACCAGAAGGGCCTGAACATGATCTGCATCTACTGCGCGATCGGGCAGAAACGCTCGACGATCGCGCAGGTGGTGAAGACGCTCACCGATGCGGGCGCAATGGACTACACAATCGTGGTCGCCGCGTCCGCCGCTGAGCCGGCCACGATGCAATATATCGCCCCGTTCGCGGCCTGCGCCATGGGCGAGTTCTTCCGCGACACGAACCGCCACGCGGTGGTGTTCTACGACGACCTTTCCAAGCACGCCCAGGCGTACCGCGAGATTTCGCTGCTGCTGCGGCGCCCGCCGGGCCGCGAGGCGTTTCCGGGCGACGTGTTCTTTCTCCACTCGCGCCTGCTGGAGCGCGCCGCGAAGATGAACGACAAGCTTGGAGCCGGCTCGCTGACCGCGCTGCCCGTGATCGAGACGCAGGCCGGCGACGTCTCTGCGTATATTCCCACCAACGTCATCTCCATTACCGACGGCCAGATTTACCTCGAAGCCGACTTGTTCAACGCCGGCATTCGTCCCGCCATCAACGTGGGTATTTCCGTGAGCCGCGTGGGCGGCAACGCCCAGATCAAGGCCATGCGGCAGGTGGCCGGTCCGTTGCGCCTGGACATGGCGCAGTACCGCGAGCTTGCGGCGTTCGCGCAGTTCGGTTCCGAGTTGGACAAGGCTACCCAGGCGCAGCTCGCCCGCGGCCAGCGTCTTACCGAAATCCTGAAACAGGAACAGTTGAAGCCGCTGACGATCGAGAAGCAGGTGCTCGTGATTCTGGCCGCAACCAGCGGCGCCGCGGATGGCGTGGAAGTCCCGAAGATCCAGCAGTACGAGCGCGAGATGCTCCAATTCCTGGATACCAACCATCAAGAACTCCTGAAGGCAGTCCGCGAGAAGAAGGCGTTGGACGACCAGATCAAGGAACAGGCGCAGAAGGCGTTTGCCGCGTTCAAGGAGAGGTTCGTGGCCGTCGCGGCGCAAGCCTAGGCCGCGCGAGAAACTCAGCCTGACCCATGGCCACTCTTCTCGATTTCCGGCGCCGCATCCGCTCGATCAAGAGCACGCAGCAGATTACCCGCGCCATGAAGTTTGTTGCGGCCGCGCGCCTGCGCCGCGCGCAGGAGCGGGTGATGGCGTCGCGTCCCTATGCAACGCAGATCTTGAAGGTGCTGCGCTCCGCGATGGCGCGCGAGCAGGGAGTCACCCATCCTCTGCTGGCGGTCCGGCCGGAGAAAAGGATTCTTCTTGTGGTGGTCTCCGGGGATCGCGGGCTTTGCGGCGCTTTCAACAGCAACGTGCTGCGCAGGACCTCGGAATTCCTCAAGGCGAAGCAGGGGAAAGAAATCCTGCTTGTCGCCGTGGGCAAGCGCGGCCGCGACGCACTGCGGCGCTTGCGGTTCTCCATCCTCGCGGAGTTGCTGAACGTCTCTGTGAACGTGCAATTCAGCCACGCCAAGGAAATCGCGCAACTGGCCATCCAGAAATACACGGCGGAGGAAGTGGACGCGGTCTACCTGATCTACAACGAATTCAAGAACGTGATGGTGCAGCGTATGACGCTTACCCGCCTGCTGCCCATCGAGCCGGAAGAGGTGAGCCCGTCCACAGCGCCGTCGGAACACGGCGCAGGGCCTCAAGCGGAAGTGGACTACATCTACGAGCAGCCCCCCAGTGACATTTTTAGCCACCTGCTGCCGCGCTACGTGGAGTCGCAAGTGTTCCGCATCCTGCTGGAATCCGCCGCCGCGGAGCATGCCGCACGTATGACGGCCATGGATGCAGCCACGAACAACGCCGCGGACCTGATCGAGAGCCTGACCCTGCATATGAACAAGGTGCGCCAGGCGGCGATCACGAAAGAGATTATCGAAGTAGTGAGTGGGGCGGCGTCGGCCGGTTAGTGACTGGTGATTCGTGACTGGTGACTGGTGAAGAGCGCACCGTGAAGTTGAAGTCGTATCGCGAGTTGGAGGTTTGGCAGAAGGCGCATGAACTGACTTTGCTGGTGTTTCAAATGACGGAGCGATTCCCAAAATCGGATCAGTACGGCATCGTTTCTCAGGTTCGAAGGTCCGCGTCCGCCGTCCCTGCGAATATAGCCGAAGGCTTCGGGCGCGGGACGACGAAGGAATTCCTCCGGTCTCTGCAGATTGCGCGCGGCGAGTTGGAGGAGGCACGGTATTTCATGTTGTTGAGCCACGATTTAGGGAGGATTTCAAAGGAAGCTTTTGAGCAAGTGGATTCCGGCTGTGACTCCACGGGCCGTCTAATCAACGCCCTCGGCAAGTCCCTTCGCAGGCGTTTAGAGTCGAGCCACCAGTCACCAGTCACCAGTCACTAGTCACGGTAAGGAGCCAGAGATGGCAGACAAAGCAGCAACGGTAGGAGCAACAGGGCATGTCGCGCAGGTCATCGGACCCGTCGTGGACGTGCAGTTCGAGAGCGGCCATCTACCGCCCATCTTCCACGCTGTGCGCATCATCTCGGAAGGCTACGACGTGCCCGAGCCCATCGACCTCATTGTCGAGGTGCAGCAGCACCTGGGCGAGGGCCGCGTGCGCACCGTGGCCATGGAAGCCACCGACGGCATGGTCCGCGGCATGAAGGCCATCGACCAGGGCGGGCCCATCCGCGTGCCCGTGGGCAAAGAAACCCTCGGCCGCGTCATCAACGTCATCGGCGAGCCGGTCGACGAGCTTGGCCCCATCGGCGCAACGCAGTTCATGCCCATCCACCGCCCCGCGCCGCTCTTCGACGAGCAGTCGACCCACGAGGAGATGTTCGAGACCGGCATCAAGGTCGTGGACCTGCTCGAGCCCTACCTGAAGGGCGGAAAGATCGGCCTGTTCGGCGGCGCGGGCGTG
>DATFZR010000293.1:0-4760 GCA_035314265.1 Candidatus Acidiferrales bacterium | reverse complement strand
CCGAAACTCGAAGAGAAGTTCCAGCAGTTGCTGGGACGCTATCCCGTGAAGCGCTCGGCGCTCATCCCCATGCTGATCTACGCGCAGGATGAGTACGGCAACGTGAGCGACGAGATGATCGCGGAGATCGCGCACCGCACCGGGACGAATACGCTGCAAGTGACGGAAACGATGGCGTACTACTCCATGCTGCACCGCCAGAAATGGGGCAAATGCCACGTGCAGGTGTGCACCAACGTCTCCTGCATGGCGCGGGGCGGACAGGAGTTGTTCGAGCACGCAAGAAAGACGCTGGGAATCGGCCACAGGGAAACGCAGCCCGACGGACAGTTTTCCCTGGAAGAAGTGGAGTGCCTGGGGGCGTGCACGGGCGCGCCCGCCGTACAGTTGAACTACGACTACTACGAGAATGTGACGCCCGTGCAGTTGGACGCAATGCTGGCGGAAGTGCGCGCCGGGAAAAAGCCGCAACCCGTTGCCCGCATCTCGGGCATCAGCGAGAAGCCTCATCCCGATGAAGTGCTGGTGATCAGCAAGCGCTTCCGCGTGCCGGACGCGCGGCGCATCGCCGTGTACATGAAGCACGACGGCTACAAGGCGACGGAGAAGGCGCTGACCGCCATGACGCCGGAGCAGATCGTGGATGAGATGAAGAAATCCAACATGCGCGGCCGGGGCGGCGCCGGATTCCCCACGGGCGCGAAATGGAGCTTCGTACCCAAGGAAACGACGAAGCCGAAATACATCATTTGCAACGCGGACGAAAGCGAGCCGGCCACGTGCAAGGACCGGCCGTTAATGGAGCTGGACCCGCACCAGTTGATCGAAGGAATGATCATCGCGGGACGCGCGGTGAACGCCCGCCAGGGATACATCTACATCCGGGGCGAGTACCGCTACGTGCTCGACATCGTGGACGAAGCGATCGCGGAAGCCTACGCCGCCAAGAAGCTGGGGAAAAACCTGTTTGGCAGCGGCTTCGATTTCGACCTGTGCACGCATACGGGCGCGGGCGCGTACGAATGCGGCGAGGAATCGGCCCTGATGGAGTCGCTCGAAGGCAAGCGGGGCTACCCGCGAATCCGCCCTCCCTTTCCCGCGGTGGTGGGCCTCTACGGCTGTCCCACGGTAATCAATAATGTGGAGACGCTGGCCAGCGTGCCTGCGATCATCCTCAACGGCGGCGAGTGGTTTGCGAAGCTGGGCACGCCGAAGAACGGCGGCACCCGCCTGTTCGGCATTTCAGGACACGTGGAGCGGCCCGGGATTTATGAGCTGCCCATGGGCTACAACCTCATGAAAATGATCGATGAGGTCGCGGGCGGCGTTCGCGGCGGAAAGAAACTGAAGGCCGTAATTCCCGGAGGCAGCTCGACGCCGCCTCTCCTGCCGGAAGAATGCGACGTGGCCATGGACTACGATTCCCTGGCGAAAATCGCGTCCATGCTCGGGTCCGCCGGCGTTGTGGTGTACGACGAAGACACCTGCATGGTCGAGGTGGCGCGGCGCATCATGGCGTTCTACGCGCACGAGTCGTGCGGGTGGTGCATCCCCTGCCGTGAGGGCACCACGTGGCTGAACAAGGTGCTGACGCGCTTCCACGAGGGCGGCGCGCGCGCTGAAGATATCCCGCTGATTCACGAGCTGTCGAAAAACATCCTGGGGCATACGTTCTGCCCGCTGGGCGATGCCGCGGCCATGCCCACGGAAGCCATCGTGCGCAAGTGGCGTACCGAGTTCGAGGCTCATTTGACGGGGCGGTGCCCGCTCAAGAGCACGCTGGTGAACGCGTAACGGGTTTCGGGGTCTGTTGACGGGGATGCCGCGAACGAAGCGGCACTGAGGGTATGGGGGAACAAAAACTAGTTTCGCTGACGATCGACGGCCGGCCGATCAAGGTCGCCCCGGGCACTCTGCTGATTGAGGTCACGCGGCGGCTGGGCATCGAGTGCCCGTCGTTCTGCTACTACCCGGGCCTGTCGCTCCAGGCCGCCTGCCGCATGTGCCTGGTGGAAATCGAAAAGGCTCCCAAGCTGCAGACCGCCTGCACCGTCACGGCGGTCGAAGGGATGGTCGTCCGCACGAATACGGAAGACTGCCGGCAGACGCGCAAGGCCATGCTGGAATTCCTCCTGACCAACCATCCGCTCGATTGCCCGGTGTGCGACAAGGGCGGCGAGTGCGAGTTGCAGGACATGGTGTTCCGCTACGGGGCGGACACCAGCCGGTTCGTGGAAGAGAAAATCCACGAGCCGGAGGAAAAGTGGTCCGAGCTCGTCTATTACGACGGGCCGCGCTGCATCCTGTGCTTCCGCTGCGTGCGTGTGTGCGACGAAGGTCTGGATGTGAAGGCGCTGGGCGTGGGCCAGCGCGGCGCCCATTCCACCATCATTCCCAACGCCGGCGACCACCTGGAATGCGAAGAGTGCGGCATGTGCATTGACGTGTGCCCGGTGGGCGCGCTCACCAGCGGCGCCTACCGCTACAAGACGCGGCCGTGGGAAATGACGTATGCCAGCACGATCTGCACGCATTGCTCGAACGGCTGCAAGACCACGCTTTCCGTGCGCAACAATCAAATCCTGCGCGCGAATAACCGCGACCTCTCCGGAATCAACCAGGAATTTCTCTGCGTGAAGGGGCGGTTCGGCTTTGACTTCACGGAACACAAGGACCGGCTGAAGCTCCCGTTGGTGCGGCGCAACGGAACGCTGGGCCCCGTGACGTGGGAAGCGGCGATGGAAGAGGCCGCCACGCGGCTGGCCGCGGTGCGCGCGGCGAGCGGGCCCGACGCCATAGGGTTTATCGGCTCGAACCGCACGACGAACGAAGAAAACTACATGCTTTCGCGGCTGGCCCGCGCGGGCGTGGGCACGAACAACGTGGACCATCACCGCACGGCAGACTACGCGTCGCTGGCGCGGGCGCTGGGCAGCGAGACGTCTACCGGAACGGGCGGACGCGCGCTGACCATGCAGGCGCTGGGCACGGCGCCGGCGATCCTGCTGATCGGCAACGATACCGGAACGCAGAATCCGCTGGTGGACTGGCGCATCCGCGAGGCCGTTCGCCACGTGAACGCGCGCGTCTACGTGATTGGCTCAGACGACATCAAGCTGGACCGCCGCGCAAAGCTCCACGCGCGCATCCCGGAAGGCACGGAAGCGGCCGCGATCGGCGCGCTCGCCGGGAAGGCTGCCGCCCCGCAGGGCGCGGCGGACTCCCTGGCGGCGATCAAGAAGGCTATCGAGGCGGAGACCGACGTCGCGATCCTGTTCGGCGCGGGCGTCACCGGGCAGGCCGTGGCAGACCTGGTGGCCTGGGCCAATAAGCTCCCCGGCCAGACGCGCTACATGGCGCTGGGCGATTACGCCAACTCCCGCGGCGCGGCCGATATGGGTCTGCTGCCGGACGCGCTGCCGGGCTACAGTCCGGTGGACGATGCGGCGGCGCGCGAGAAATTCAGTGCTCTGTGGGGCGCGAAGCTGCCCGCGGCGCCCGGCCTGAGCGCAAAGGCGATGCTCGATGCCGCAGCGGCGGGGAAGTTGAAGGCGCTGTACGTGATCGGCGCGAACCCGTTCCACACCTTCGGCGTGGCCTCGCGGCCCGCGGGACTCGAGTTGCTGATCGTGCATGAACTGTTTCTCACGGAAACGGCGCGCGAGGCCGACATCGTTCTTCCGGCCGCCTGCGCCTATGAGAAGGACGGCAGCGTAACGAACACCGCCGGCGAGGTGCAGTTGCTGCGCAAAGCCGCCGACCCGCCGGGCGTGCGCACGGACTTCGACCTGCTGCGCATCCTGTCGCACCAGCTTGAAAAGAGAGGCCTGGGCCGCGCGCTGCACCTGCGCAACGCGGAGGCCGCCTTCGAGGAAATCCGCACGAACGTTCCGGGCTACAACGTGAACCTGGCGGACCTGCTGACCGGCGGCGCGGCGCTGGCCGCGGCGGCTGGGCCGAAAAACGGCCACCATCCTTACGACGTGCCCGTTGGGGCCATTCGCTCCGCGCACGATTCCCTGTTCACCAGCGGGACCCTGGGCCGCTACTGCAACATGATCGAGTCGCTGGCTGAGGCGAGGGGCCGGTCATGACGTTCTCGCTGCTCGGACTGCTGATCGCCGTGATCAAAGTGGTCGCGGTGATGCTCGTGCTGCTGACCGCGGTGGCCTATTTGAGCTGGTTCGAGCGCAAGGTGGTAGCGCGCATGCAATCGCGCTGGGGGCCGGAGCGTGTGGGCCCGTACGGCCTGATGCAGCCGCTGGCCGACGGGGCGAAATTCCTGTTCAAAGAAGACCCCACCCCGGAGGGCGCGGACCGCTTCGTCTATTTCTTCGCGCCGTTTCTCGCGCTTTCGCTGGCCATGAGCTCCATTGCGGTGATCCCGCTGGGCCCGGGCCACCTGGAAATCTTCGGGCGGCGCACGTGGTTCTCCGTCTCGGAGCTGGATTTGAGCCTGCTGGTGGTGTTTGCGATCACCGCGCTCAGCGTGTACGGCGTCGCGCTGGCCGGCTGGGCCTCGAACAGCAAATATCCGCTGCTGGGCGGCCTGCGCAGCACGGCGCAAATGCTCAGCTACGAGCTTTCCATGACCATGTCTGTGGTGGGCATCGTGCTGATGACCAACACGTTCAGCCTGCGCAACATCGTGGAGTCGCAGCGCGGCGGGCTGCTGCACTGGTTTATGTGGCCGCAGATCATCGCATTCCTGATCTTTATGGTTTCCGCGGTGGCGGAGACGAATCGCGCGCCCTTCGATC
>DATFZR010000292.1:0-2434 GCA_035314265.1 Candidatus Acidiferrales bacterium | reverse complement strand
TTCTCCACGTCCGCAAAGATGGTGGGTTGCACGTAGAAGCCCCTGCCGAAGCCGGCGGGGCGGCCTCCTCCGGCGCACAGTTTGGCTTCGTGCTTGCCCACCTCAATGTACGAGGTCACGCGGTCATATTGCTCGCGGCTTACCAACGGGCCCATCTTGGTTTCACGCTCGAGCGGCGCGCCCACGCGAATCGTCTTCGCTTTGGCCGCCATGGCCTCCACGAACTTCGCGTAAATCGGGCGTTCCACCAGGATGCGGCTTCCCGCCGAGCATACCTCGCCCTGGTTGATAAAGACGCCGAAGAGCGCGCCATCGATCGCCGCTTCGAAATCGGCATCCGCAAAGAAAATGTTGGGCGACTTGCCGCCCAGCTCGAGAGCCACGCGCTTCAGGGAGTCGGCAGCCGCGCGGGCGATTTTCTTCCCCACCTCGACGCTGCCCGTAAAAACCACCTTGTTCACCTCGCGATGCGTGGCCAGGGGCGCGCCCGCCGTCTCGCCGAAACCTGTCACCACGTTTACCGTGCCCGGTGGCAGTCCGGCCTCTTCGAACCAGCGCGCAAATTCCAGCACCGTCAGCGGAGTCTGTTCCGCGGGTTTCAGCACGCACGTGCAGCCTGCCGCCAGCGCCGGGGCCAGCTTCCACGCGGCCATCAGCAGCGGGTAATTCCACGGGATGATCTGGCCGACCACTCCCGCCGGTTCGCGCAGCGAAAGGCTCAGCGCGTTGGCCGGAACGGGGTTCACGTGGCCGATCACCTTGGTGGCCATGCCCCCGTAGTATTCAAAGCAGGTGGCTGCGTCGGCCACGTCGTATTCGGATTCCACGATGGGTTTGCCGCAGTTGCGCGTTTCCAATTCGGCCAGCGGGCCGGCCTGGGCGCGCAGCTTCTCCGCCAGGCGGAAGAGCACGCGCCCCCGGTCCTGCGCCGTGGTCTTCGACCAGGGGCCGTTCTCAAAGGAGTCGCGCGCGGCGGCAACGGCCGCGTCCACGTCTTCGGCGTTTGAATCGGGCGCTTCCGCGATCACCTCTTCCGTGGCCGGATCGTAGACGGGAAACCACTTTCCGCCCCGGGCGGCGACGAATTGCCCGTCAACGTACATCTGGTAGCGCTTCAAGAAGCCCTCCTGTGCCGGGATAGTCTGCTGCAGATGCGGCGGCACTGCCAGCAGCTCCCACCAGCAGGGCCGCTCTCAGCGCGAATCCCCTCTGCCATCGGCAATCTGCTCCATCACGGCGCGCGGTGAGACTGCTGCATGGTGATTTCTCGATCATCTCCTCATTGAACTGCGGCCGCGTGCTCGCGCTCTTTCCGCGCCCGGACGAGCGCGGGGGCAACCTCCTGGAACGCGGCGATGTGGCGGTCAATATCCGCGTCCGTATGCTGCACGGAAATGGTCCACTGCTCGTCCCACCAATAGGGTTGCGGAAGCACGCCGCGATTCACCATGGCAAACCAGTAGTGGCGCCACAGGTCCGTGTCCACCTCGAGCCAGTCGCGATAATTGCGCACCGTCGTCGCGCGGAACATGATCACGCCGTTGGCCCCGGCGCCCGCCATATATGCCTTCAACCCGGTTCCGTCCAGGAGGCGCTGGTACGCCTCGAGAAGCCTTTTGTTCAGCCGGTCCACGTGTTGGTAGGCATCAAGGGTAAGCACTTCGCGGAACGTGGCCAGCCCCGCGGCCATCGAGAGCGGGTTCGTGTTGTACGTGCCACCGTGAAAGACTTTGTGCCGACTGATCTGCTCCATCACCGTACGCGTCGCGCCAAACGCGGAAAGCGGCAGGCCTCCCCCGATGGATTTTGCCAGGCAAACGATGTCCGGCTTGACGCCGTAATACTCGCAGGCGCCGCCGCGAGCGAGCTTCGCCCCCGTCTTCACCTCGTCGAAAATGAGCAGGGCTCCGTGCTTTCGCGTCAATTCGCGCAGGCCCTGGAGAAAGCCGTCCTCGGGAAGGCACATACCCACGTTCATCATGATGGGTTCGCAGATGAGCGCCGCGACCTCGCCCGGATGCTTCTCGAATTGGCGTTCGACGCTGTCGAGATCGTTGAACGTGGCGACCAGCGTATTGGCCACGTGCGCCGTGGGTATGCCCGCGCCCCCGGGCACGGGTGTCGGCTCCTCGATGCTTCCGAACCCCTCGCGCGGCTTCACGCTAACCAGCGCGGCATCGTGCAGGCCGTGATAGGCGCCTTCAAATTTGATGATGCGGTCGCGTCCTGCCGCGGCGCGAGCCAGTCGCACGGCGTGCATCGTGGCTTCCGTGCCGCTGCAGCCGAAACGCACCATGTCTACGGGATACCGCTTGCAGATTTCGTCGGCGAGCTCCCACTCCATGTCGTGCGGCATTCCGTAGGCGGTGCCGCCGCGCAGGCGGGATTCGACGGCGCGCACCACAGCAGGATGCGAGTGCCCGGCCATGAGCGC
>DATFZR010000291.1:0-28395 GCA_035314265.1 Candidatus Acidiferrales bacterium | reverse complement strand
AGATGGGAACGATGCGGCCGACTTCGGTGGAATCTTCTTCGGCATTTCCGGCCAGCAGCTCGAACTCCGGATTGATCATTTCGAGTTTGCCGGGCCGGTAGGAGTCGAAGTCCGCCTTGCCGTGCAGCACGATGCCCTGGCCGGCTTTGAAGCGGCCATCGAGAAAGTTGCCGTGGAAAAAGCGGCAGTAGAGCATTCCGCTGGCGTCGCGGACGGTGAGGTAATAGACGGCGCCGCGGCCGCGGCGGAATCCGCCGAGGCTGCCGTGCACGACTTCTGCTTTGAGCGTGACCGCGGCGCCGCCGCGGATTTCGCGGATGGGGGTGAAGTGGATGCGGTCTTCGTAGCGGAAGGGAAGGTAACGCAGCAGATCTTCCACGGTGACGATGCCGCGTTCGGCCAGGGCGGCGGCTCGCGCGGGCCCAACGCCTTTCAGGTACATCACCTCAGTCGAGAGCGCGATGGCTTTGGAAGGCGTGGACAGAAAATCCCCCGGGCGTTCGCCACCAGCTTATACCATTCGCCAGGGAGGCGAGGCCGGGTGGTGGTTCGCTCAGTCGCTCACTCGGGCCGTGGCGCGCGCGGCGTGGATGCAGTAGAGTCGCGGCTGCGTCTATGGCAGACCCGGAACCCAAGAAATCCATGTTCTCCGGCTTGGGCGAAACATTCCTCGCCGTCGTGCTGGGCAATATTGCTTACCTGTGCGTTTCGCCGTACCTTCCGGAGCGCTTCCAACTGGAACTGTTCCAGCCAAATATGGGATTGCTGTTGGATTTTTTGACCTGCGTCGCGGTTTTCGGGCTGATTCGGCTGGTCCGCACGCGGCGGATGGGCGCCCGGCCGTAGAGCTGCCAAATCCTGCGCGGCTGCGCTACTCCGCCCGCAGCGCCGTGGTGGGCGAAATGGATGCGGCGCGGGCGGCTGGAATCACGGCCGCGAAAAATGCGGATACGGAAAGAGCGCTGGCCGCGACCGCCAGCGCGAGCGGGTCCCAACTGGAAACGCCGTAGAGTTGGGAGGAGATCAGCCGTCCGGCGCCGACGGCCAGCGGCAATCCCAGGAGCAGCCCAACCAGAACGCGCTGGAAGGCGCTGCCGAGCACGAGCCGCACCACGTTCACGCGGTCCGCGCCGAGGGCCATGCGAATGCCGATTTCGTTGGTGCGCTGCGCTACGGTGTAGGCGGTGACGCCGTAGAGTCCGATGGCGGCCAGAATCAGGGCCACAATCCCGAACAGGCCGGCGAGGCCGGCCGTGGCGCGCTCCTGGTCGAAGGAAAGTTCCACCTCCTCCTGCATGGTTCTGACGCTGGTGATGGTGAGATTGGGATCTACTTCGGAGAGGGTCCTGATGAGCTGCGGCTCGAGCGCACCCGGCGACAGATTCGTAACCAACATGACGCCGCCGGCGAAGTGCGAACTCAGCTCGATCCTTTTCATCAGGTCGTCCTTGTAGTCCACATTCTGGGCGAGTGGCACGTAGAACATGGGCAGCGCGGGCTTGCGCAGATTCCAGCCGGCAAATTTCGCGTCGCGCACCACGCCGACGATGCGGAAGGTGCCGGAGTATTGAGGCAGATCCAGGCCGAAGTGCTGGTCGAGCGGGTCTTCGCCGCCTTTGAAGAAGCGCTTGACGAAGGCTTCGTTTACGATGGCTATGGGTGCGGTGGTTTCGTCATCGGCCGCGGTAAAATTCCGGCCGCGCAAGGCGCTCATCCCGAAGTTCTGGAGATAATCGGCGCTCACGCGGTCCCACGAGGCTTCGGAGTCGTCGCTGATCTTCATCGCCGGATGGCCATCCACGAGAATCAGTTCGCCCCAGTTGTTGGTGAGCGGGTTATAGAGCGCAATGCCGGACCCCTCGACTCCCGGCAGGCGATTGAGCTTTTCTTCGAGCTGGCGGTAGAGAGCGGTGAGCCGGGGGAGCGTGTAGTTGGCTGGAGGGCTATGGAGCGCTACCAGCACGCGTCCCTGCACCTGGTATCCGAAATCCTGATGCTCGAGTTTGGTGAGGCTGCGGCCCAGCATCATCGCGCCGGCCACCAGGACAACCGACAGCGTGGCCTGCAGGATCAGGAGGCCTTTGCGGGCCAGGGAAGAGGAATCGCGAGTGCCGCGGCCCGCCCCACGCAGCGCTTCCGCGGGATTCGTTCGGGTGGCGAGCCAGGCGGGCGCCGCGCCGAAGATGATTCCCGTGAGCAGTGCAAGCCCGAAGGCGAAGGCCAATACCTCGAGCGATGGCGTGACGCTGATTGGAATGAAATGAGCGCTATGGAACGCCAGCGCAAGCAACAGCCGCGCGGCACCCATAGCTACCAGAAGCCCGGCGATGCCGCCGCCGATGGCGAGCAGCACGCTTTCCGTGAGGGCTTGGCCGATAATCTGCCGCCGCGTGGCGCCAACGGCCAGCCGCACGGCGGTCTGCCCGCGGCGCGAGACCGCGCGAGCGAGCAGCAGGTTGGCTACGTTGGCGCATGCAATCAGCAGCACCAAGCCGCAAACCGATAACAAGGTTTGCAGGCTGCGGCCGTACTCTTCTTTCATCACAGCGACGCCAGCGCCCGCCGGCACGATGTTGATGGTCTGCTTGGGAAGCTCCCGGATGATGTCAGGCATCCAGTTGGAGGGATATCCGGAGTCGTACTGCATCCAATGCCGCAGCACCCCGGTCAGACGCGGAGACACTCCGTCCATCGAAGCTCCCGGCCGCAATCGGCCGATCATGCGCAACCATGCGGGGACGGTTTGACGGACCAGGGTCCTCTCGCCGGCAATCATGGGCTCCTGCTGCAGCGGGACCCAGATGTCGGGGGGATCGCTGCGGAGCGTTTCGCCGAAGAATCCGGGAGGCGCGACTCCGATCACGGTGAACGGGAAGCCTTCGATAACGAAGGTGGAACCCACCACCGTGGGGTCGCTGCCGTAGGTGGTCTGCCAGACACGGTGGCTGATCACGGCGACTGGCGGAGCGCCGGGACGGTCGTCGTCCTGGGTAAACACGCGTCCACCGAAGGCGCGCACCCCCAGCGTGTGAAAATAATTTCCGGTGACGTATTCGGAGCGCAGGGTCCGCGCAACGGTTTCCGCACCTTCGCGGCGGGCACTCAACCGCTGGCCGCCGGCCTGGAAGGCGGCCACCTCTTCAAACTCCGGGGTTTCTGCCTTCAGCCGCTCGTAGAGAGCGTACGAGTACATTCCCCAGCGTTCTTGAGGGCCTCCCTGCACGCAGCAATTGTCGCCCTCGCCCACGCGGTAGAGCCGTGCAGGATCGGAAACCGGCAGCGAGCGATACATCACCGCGTGGATGAGGGTGAAGATTGCGGTGGTTCCCCCGATTCCCAGGGCCAGCGTCAGCACGGCTGTGGCCGTAAAGATGGGCGACAACCGGAACTGTCGCAGGGCGTAGCGAAGATTACCCGGCAGGTTTTGCATTCCACACCTCTCTCGTCTCTACGCGATTCGGTTGCCGGCAGTTCCCCAGGTTCCGCAGATTTGTGAACGCGGCGCCTGCTGAACATTGGACTGCAATGGGGCAAAGCGGTTTGGTTGCGGAAAAACCGGAGGCGAGAACTTTGGGAGTACAATTGTGATGTGGCGTGTTGTGGGAAGAAGCCGGAAAGCGCAGCAAATGCGCCGATAACGGCGCGCCGGCCGCCGGCCTTACTGCTCGCTAAGTGCCGGTAAATGAGCATGTTAGATTCATTCCGGAACGCAACGGTCCTGCCCCGCGTATCTTTAAGATGGGACGAAAGATAGGACGACAGATAGACCGCTCACCACGGAGGGGCAGACGCGTCCAACATTAATAAAGGCGCACGTTCGGCTGGCTGGACCGAGCGCTCCAGGACGAAGGCTATGCTGCCCGCGGAAAACACTTTGACCTTCGAAGCAGAGGCGCGAGTTCCCGCGGCCAGGACGCTCGATGAGAACGCGCTCGTGCGTTCCGCGCAGGCCGGGAGCCGCGAAGCTTTCGAAGAACTGGTCCGGCGCTACGATCAGGATGTGCTTCGCCTCGCTTTGCAAATCACACGCCGCCCGGAAGACGCGCACGACCTCTATCAGGAAGCCTTTCTGAAGGTGTACCGCAATCTCGACCGCTTCCGCTTCGAATGCAACTTCTATACGTGGCTCTACCGCGTGGTCACCAACGTTTGCCTGGATCATCTGCGGCGGCGTTCCAGCCGTCCCGAGGATCAGGCGCCTGAGTCCAGCAATCCATCAACGTCGCCCGCGGACGAGGATTTCTTCGATCGCCAGGCGCATCCCGCGCCGCAGAGCAATCCGGAACGCGCGCTCATGGGGAAGGAACTGGGCCACCACATCTCGCAGGCGCTCGCCCGGCTGTCTGCGCGCGAGCGCATGGTGTTTGAGCTGAAGCATTTCCAGGGCCTGCGGCTGCGCGTGATCGGGGAAATGCTGGGCACGACGGAAGAGACGGTAAAGAATTCGCTGTTCCGCGCCACACGCAAGTTGCGCATGAACCTCGAGGCCTACCGATGACGCCCGCTCGGGACAACTCGCGCATGACTCCCTGCGCGGAATTCGAGCGCCGGCTGACGCTGTATGCGTGGGATGAGCTCGAGCCCTCCGACCGCGCGGCGGTGGAGCAGCACGTGGCCGCGTGCCCGGCGTGCGCTGGTGTGCTGGCGCGCGAGCGCACACTGCTGGAACAGGTGAGTTCTCTCGTGCCCGAGCAGCCCGCCGATCTTCTGGTGGCGCAGTGCAGGCGCTCGCTGGCTCACAATCTGGATCGCGCGGACGCTTCCGGGCGCTGGTTGAAGCGCTGGAAGGCCGCCTTCCGGCCTGGCGCTTGGCTCATCGCGCATCCTGCCTGGACGGTGGCGACGCTCGTACTGTTTGGTTTTCTCGCGGGGCGCATCGCCTCTCGCGCCACGATGAGCGTTGGGCCCGGCATGCCCGGCATGGACGTCGCAGAATCCGCGACAGGAGAAGGCGCCGCATCGTCGCCCCTGGAAAGCTCTTCCGTCACCGGGATCGAGCGGCTGCCCGGCGGCGCCGTGGCCGTGCGGATGCAGACTGAGAAGCCCGTGGTGGTGGAGGGCATGCTGGACGACGGCGCGATCCGGCGGGCGCTGCTCTCCGCGCTGCAAGCCTCTGACCGGCCCGATCCTGATGCGCGCCTCGAATCGGTGGATTTGCTGCGGCCCAGCCGCACGGACCAGGCCGTCCGCAGCGCGCTGTGCTATGCCGCTCTCCATGACACCAACCCGAGCGTGCGGCTGAAGGACGTGGAAGCGCTGCGCGGACTCGAACAGGAGTCGGAAGTTCGCCAGACGCTACTCCAGGCGCTGGAACACGATCCGAACCCGGGAGTGCGCGTGGAAGCGGTGAGCTCGCTGCGCACGTTCCTGGATGCATCGCCCAGCGACGACGCCTGGACGCGCGACGCGAGCCTCGTGCGCATACTGCGCGAGAGCCAGCGCAAAGATCCCAACGAATTTGTACGGCTGCAGAGCGACGCCGCCATCCGCCAGATCTCCGCGCGCAATCCGCAGTGAGCCGGAGCGACTAGAAGGAGAGCAGCAGGTCAGTGGGCGAACGGAAACAAATCCGCACGAACGTAGGGCACGCGAGTGTCCTGGGCACGAGGCCGGGCCGCGCGTTTCGCCGCTTCGCTGCTGCTGCGCCGCTCGCCTGCCTTCTTGCGCTGGCGCCGGCTCCGTCTCCAGCGGCGGCGAGCCCCGCCGCTGCTACAAGTCCGGCGGCGGAATCCGGCTCGCGCCGCGTGGTCAGCCAGCAGAACGGCTCCGTGACCATCCGCGATGGCGATCGCGTCCGCGTAAACCTGGAGATGGGCGACGTGCGCGTGCGCACGCAGGCCAGCGGTTCGGTGCAATACCGGCTGCGCGTGGAGGTGTCCGCAGGCTCCAGCGCGAACGCGGCGGCTGCGCCGCGCTTTCAGGTGAGTGCGCGCACGACCGCAGACGGCGCGGTGATTGTGGGCCGCACGATCAACGCGCGCTCGTCGGATCATTTCTGGGTCACCCTGGAGCTGGATGTTCCCCGTTCGACGCCTCTGGAGGTGTCCACGCAGGGCGGCAGTGTGGATGTGGGAGACATTGACGGCCGGCTCGTGTGCGACACGGCCGGCGGAAAAATCCGCGTGGGCAGGGTAGGCGCGTCAGCGCGCCTGCAAACCGCCGGAGGCGACGTGGTGGTGCAGGACGTGAACGGCGACCTTTCCGCCATCACGGGGGGCGGCGGCATCCTGGCCGGGGCCATCCGCGGGAACGCCACGCTTCGCAGCGGTGGCGGGCACATTCGCGTGGCGCGCGTGGATGGAGAAGCGCGCATGGAGACCGGCGGCGGCAACATCTTTCTGGAGCGCGCCGGCGCGCGGCTGATCACGAGCACGGGCGGCGGGCGCATTCTGGTAGGCGAGGCAACGGGCGAATTGCAGGCGCGCACGGGTGGCGGCGGGATTCGCGTGTGGCGCGTTTCCGGCCCGGCGCACATTCAAACGGGCGCAGGATCGATCTTTCTGGCCGGCGTTACGAGTCCGGTCCGCGCCACGACCGCGGCCGGCGGCATCACCGCGCTCTTCGAAGTTGCCGGACAGGCTCCTCCCGCACCTTCCACGCCGGTAGTGCAGGGTTCTCCGCGGGTTCCGCGTGCTCCACGGCCGCCGCAGGGCGGCACGCTCGGGGAACTCGAATGCACGGGAGGCGACCTTGTGGTCTTCGTGCCGAAGGACCTGGGATTGAACCTGGATGCGGCGATCGGCGGCGGAGAAAACTTCCGCATCATCGTGGATTCCTCATTCCTGATGACGCTGAAGACGAACGAAATGGTCAGCGGAAACATGTATCGCGCGGAAGGCGCCATGGGCGGCGGCGGACCGCTCTTGCGTTTGCGCGCCACTGCCGGAAACATTCTGCTGCGGCCCACGGATGGGCCGGAGGCGATGGTGATCCCCGCGATTCCTGCCATGCCCGCGATCATGGCGATCCCGCCGGTTCCGCCGCGTCCTCCGCAGGAGAGCATGGAGGCTGTTTTCGCGGACCTCGATAAATCCATGCTGGACATGCAACGCCAGCTCGAAGTGCGCCAGGACGCGCTCGAAGCTTACGCCTCCGCGCAGGAACTGCAGGCCATGCGCATGGTCCGGCGTTCCGCGCAGGACCAGGGCCGCGTGGCGGACCCCTGGGCAGCCGGCTCGCAGAATCAAGGTGAAGTGGAATACGACGGAAGCAGTGACCAGCTCGCGCAGATCGACGGGCTTCGCGAGAAGGTTACGGCGCTGCTCACCGACCGCGTGATCATCTCCGCGACGCAATTGCGCGTGCGGCTCACCAAGCGCGTGGACCCCCAGTATCCCGAGAAGGCCAGGGAAATGGGGCTTGAAGGCCCCGTGCGCCTGCGCGTGGCGATCTCCAGAGACGGCTCTATTGAAGACGTGGAAACCCTTTCCGGCGATCCCTTGCTGGCCGATGCGGCCATGACGGCTGTTCGCCAATGGCGCTACCGGCCCACGGTTCTGAATGGCCGGCAGGTTCCGGTGCTGACTGTTCTGACGATCACGTTCCATCACCCGTGAGGCTTTCGGCAGTTCGGCGCAACGCGCCACACGCCCGTTGCGCCGGAGAGGGAAAGAACGAGGAGGGAAGAATGAGAACCGCAACATGCACCCGGGGATTTGCGATGTCGTGGATGCTTGCCGCTGCGGTGCTCGTCTGCGCCGCCGTGGCGCTGCCCGCCGCCCAAGCTCCCGCGGTGGAAAACTTCGAACGCACCGTTCCGCTGCAGCCGGGCGGCTCGTTCTCGCTTTCCAACGTCAACGGCTCCATAGAAATCGAAGGCTGGGACCGCGACGAGGTATACATCTCGGCCCGCAAATACAGCACGCGCGCTGCTGAGGACCTCGGCCAGGTGGACATTTCCGTACTGTCGTCGGCCGGCAGCGTCGCCGTGGCCACGCGCTATCCGGAGGGGAGCGGCGTTGAGGTGAACGTCGAATTCCACGTGCGGGTTCCGGCTCGCGTGCTGCTGGCTTCCGTCACCACGGTGAACGGCTCGGTGGCCGTGCACGACGTCTCCGGCGCGGGCAGCCTGGCCGCGGTGAACGGGAGCGTGATGCTGGCGCGCAGCGCGGGGATGTTTTCCGCGCACGCCACCAACGGAAACGTTTCGCTCGAGCTTTTGAGCCTGGACGGCGCGCTCGCTCAGGCCGGCGCATCAGACCGCGCCGCGGCGCGCCGCGGCATCTCCGCCCAGACCGTAAACGGCCAGGTGACGGTGGCGCTTCCCGCCGATGCTGGAGCGGAGCTCGAGGCCCGCACGCAAAACGGCGACTTTGTAAGCGACCTACCGCTGCTGGCGCGCAGCTCCGCGGCGGCAGGACGCGTGATCCGCGGGCGCGTGGGCAGCGGCGGCCTTCCCGTTTACCTGCGCACCGTCAACGGTTCCATCCGCTTACGCATTACGCGGCCTCTCGTCTAAACCTCCAGCAAAGGAACACCAGGGAGGAAGAAGCAAATGACCACATCAATTTCTCGATGGATCGGCGGAGGCATTATCGCTGGAGCTCTCGCGCTGGCGGGCCCGGGCGCCGTAGCGCAGGGCACTCCGGCCGCCGCACTCGCTCCGGAAGCTCAGGATGAAGCGCGGCAGAACGTCTGGTTCACCACAAGCGACGAGGCGCCCGGCTGGCTGGGCATCCGCATGGAGGAAATCGGCTCAGAGAAAACGAAGGAGCTGAAGTTGCCCGCCGAGCGCGGCGCTCTGGTCACTTTCGTGTCGGAAGATTCGCCGGCGGCGAAGGCTGGGCTCAAGGTGAACGACGTCATCACCGAATTTGATGGACAGCGCGTTGAAAGCACCATGGCGCTCCAGCGCATGGTCCGCGAAGTGCCCGCTGGGCGCAATGTTCCGGTGACCGTGTGGCGCGAAGGACGCTCGCAAGCGATCAGCGTGCAAATAAGCTCGCGCCACTCCGTGCACATCTCGCGTGGCGGCAATGGCGACGCCTTTGTGATCGCGCCGGAACTTCCCGACATGGATATCGAGGTCGCGCCCATACCGGCGATCCCGGCCATACCCGCGATGCCCGCGTTCAATATGGGCGCGCTGCGCATGTTCGGCGCGCCTGTGCTGGGTATTGACGCGGAAGACCTCTCCGGCCAGTTCGGCAATTACTTCGGCGCTCCCGATGGACAGGGCGTGCTGGTCCGCGAGGTCATGCCCGGAACGCCGGCGGAGAAGGCCGGGTTGAAGTCGGGCGATGTGATTCTTCGCGTGGACGGAAAGCGCGTGAAGAACGCGGACGATCTGCGCTCCGCTCTGCGCGACAAGACAGCGAAGGCCGGCGAAAGCGCCGATTCCGAGAAGGCTCCGGCCCCGGCGCCCACCGCCGATCTCTCCGTGCTGCGCGCGGGCAAAGAAATCGCCGTCCGCGTGGAATTGCAGGCGCCTTCCAGAAGGGCGCGGCCCGTGCACCGCGTTTCCGTTTGATTGTTTCTGATTTGACGCGGGTGAAAGGTGCGATTTTTTCCCGAAAGCCCCGGCCACCAACCGGGGCTTTCTATTTCTTCGCCGCTTGCCGCACGATCACCGCTTTCGACGCCGGAACTTCCAGGCGCATCAGCCGGCCGTTGTCGCAGTACAGATCGATTTCCAGGTCCGCGGCTTTCACACGCAACGTTTCGAATTTCTGTCCATCCGCCACCTGCGGCCCGCCATATTCCACGGTCACGCTGCCCGGCGTCAGGTCCTGCGGAATCAGCACCGCGTAGGTTTTCGGCTCTTTGTGTTCCCAGTCGTAAATCCGGGCCAGGATGGCGTACTGGTGGTACATGTTGTTGTCCAGAATCACCACGGGCGGCGACTGGAAGTTGAACTCCTGCGCGTACGGATTGGCCCCTTCCAGTCTCACCTCCATCTTCGCCGTCGTCCCTTCGAAGACGATGGTCGCGGAGGCTTTGCGCGGGGCCGTTGCCGTCCACTCATAGCGCAACGGCGCGCCGTCAGGCGTGAGTTCCAGTTTTCCGGTCACCTTGGAGGTCGTGCCGTTTTCCCCAGGCACCTCGGCCGTGCCCCGTGCCGTCCACTCGCCCGCGCTCGGGCGGATATCAAACTCCTCGGTTCCCGCGGGGTGCCCGTCCACTTGAACCTGGAATGTGCCGCGGTCTTCCACGAAGACGCCCGGCGCCGCGGCCGGCTTTTTGTCTTTTGTCTTTTGCTGGGCTCGTGGCGCGGCAGGGGCGCTCGCGCGACCTGGAGAAGGCGCCGCGGTCAAAACCGCGGCCGCACCGGCCAGTGTTAGCGCCAGTGCCAGCGCCGCGGCAACTGCAAAACCACTTTGCTTCTCGCTTTTCATCGTCCCACCTGTTCGAACAAGTCGAGTTCCAGAATCCGCGCGATTACTTCCCGCGGCTCGCCCGCGCTTTCCACACGCGCGTCCGCCGACCGGTAACTCGGCAGGCGCTGCTCGTAGAGCAGGCGCAGGCTGGCCTCATCGCGAAACAGCGGACGGTGCGTCATCGTGGCGCAGCGCCGTATCAATTCCTCGATGGGACAATCGAGCCACAGCACCGCGGCTCCCGCGCCGCGCAGCATTTCCTGGTTCCGGGGTTGCGCAAACGTTCCGCCGCCCAGCGCCACCACGGCCGCGCCGCCCGCCCCGGCAATCTCGCCGAGCACGCGTTCCAGCGTCTCATGTTCCAGCTCGCGGAAGGGAGGCTCCCCGTGCCGCTCGAAGAATTCGCGGATGGAGATGCCGGCGGCCTCTTCGATGCGTTCGTCCAGATCCACAAACCGGCATCCGGCCTGCGCGGCCAGCAGGCGGCCCACCGTGGACTTGCCGCTGCCCATGAAGCCCGCCAGGCAGACCAAGCCCGCTTTGCGCGGACGTTCCCAAGCGTTTTTCTGTTCCGGCGATGTCAATTGTGAGAAGCGGAGGGCCGATGCGGTCCCAAATTCCCGGGATTCCGGATCAGTCCCGCTTGCGGATGAGGATTTTACCACTGAAAGAGGTCAGTTCGAGGCGCGCAAGTCCCGTGCCGGTGGTTCCTACCAGGCTGTTTTCTTTCCGGCCGCCCAGGAAACTCAGCATGTGGCTTTCCGGTTTCAGCTTCACCTGGTTCTCCACGTTGCCCTGGCGGGAATGCGCGGTCAGCTTTACGGAGTCTTTTTCCGAGAGCACGACTTCGATGGGTCCCGAGGCGGTGGAGAGCCTGTAGTTTCCGTTGGGCGAGAATTTCCCGTCGAAGAAGAGATCGCCGGAGAAGGTTTGCGCATGCAGCGCCCGCGTGGTGGGCTGCAGGAACCGCGCCCCGCCGGAAGTCGAAGTGAATTCGATTCGGCCCACGCACCGCGTGCAGGTGAACGAGCCGTCCACCGTGTGCACGGTCAGAACCCCGGAAACGTCGCTCAGCTCCACCTTGGAGAGCACCGTATCCACGCTGATGTCGGCGTACACCTGCGTGACGCTTACCAGGCCGCTGTCATTCTTGATTTCCAGCTCGGTTTCTTCGGGGACGTAGATTTCGTAGTTGGCCTGCAGCTCCGCGGCAGAAACGTCTTGCCGCAAGACGTGGGTGATTACTTCGATGCGGTTTCCGTTCTGCGTGGCGTCCACTTCCACGCCCTCGCTCCCGTGGTCCGCCAGGATTTCCACCTCCGAACGCTGCCAGGACTTCACCACGATCGTGCCCTGCGCGTTGCGCACGGTCACCATCGCGCGGCCGTCCACGGTGAATCTCTTGTCCAAACGGTAGGGGCTGCTGGCTTCCGTAGCGGGTTCCGTTGTTGCGGGCGTGCCGGCTGGTTGGGCGGCGGCTGTGGCCTGCGTGGCCGCGGCCAGCAAGGCAATCGAGCAAAGGCCCAGGGTCCAGCAGGCCGGTGAGGATTTGAGCGGGGGGTTCATGTCAGTCTCCCATCGCGTCGCGCTCGGAAAGAGCGTTAAGCAGGTCCGCCTTCTGTCGGTAAGCGGCCACCAGGTATTCGCGTGCCATTTCGTCGTTGGGGTCTTCTTTTACTTTTTGCTGGCAGTCGCCGATCAGGTTGTCCACCAGCGCCAGGTTCTGCTGGTAGGAAGCGGCCACTTGCGGATCGCGCAAATGGTAGTTGCGGTTCGCGTCGGCCTCGCCGGTGGCCAGCTCTTCGCTCACGCGGGCCAGGTTCCAGGGAGAGCCCTCTGCGTTGCGCGCGGTTCCCGGCACGGGCGATTCCGGCACCAGCAGCAGCACCAGCGCCAGCGCGGAGATCATTGCCGTGGAGAGAGCGGTGTGCGGCCCGGCGGGGAAGAATTCATGCAAACGTTTCCACAGGCTCTTCCGCGTGCGCAGCAGGCCTTCCGCCTGCAGATGCGCGCGTAGGGAAGTCCAGATTCTCTCGGGGGGTTCCAGCTCGGGGAGGGAAGAGGAAGCCGCGACGATCAGTTCCAGGTCCGCCAGTTTCGCGCTGCAACGGGTGCAGCTTTGCAAGTGTCCCGTGACTTCCGGGTTTCGCTCGCCTCCGAGCCACTCGCCCGCGTACAGATCGAATTCTTCACATCGCGTCATCAGCTTTGGCCGCCCATCTCTGCTTGTCCTAACCGTATTGCTTCGTTTTCGCTCGCTACTGTTTCTGCTCGTCGCCGCTCGCTTTAACTTGTTCGTCGGTCTTCGCGCTCTCGCTGGCATCCAGCCGGTGCTGCCGCGCCCGGTCGCGCTCGAAATCTTTCAGGATCTCGCGCAGGCGGGTCCGGGCCTTGTGCAATTGCGACTTCGAGTTCCCGATCGAACAATCCATGATCCGGGCAATTTCGTTGTGCTCGTAGCCTTGCACATCATGCAGCAGGAACACCATACGGTATCCCGGAGGGAGTTCCGCAACCGCACGTTCCAGATGCACGCGATCCACCGAGCCTTTGATCAGCGGATCCTCGGCTCCTATGTCCCGCCTCGGCCCGCTCGACTCGTCCTCCGCATCCGCCGGCTCATCCAGCGAAGTCAGAGGAAGAGACTTCTTCCGCAGCCGCATCAGGACAACATTTACTGCCAGCCGGTGCAGCCACGTGGAGAATGCTGCGTCGCCGCGGAAGGTATGTATCTTGCGGAAGAGTTGCAGGAAGGCCTCCTGTGTGAGGTCTTCCGCTTCCGCCGGATTTCCGACCATCCGCAAGACCACCGAATACACCCTACGGCTGTGCTGCCGGTACAGCCGTTCAAACGCCTCGGCATCGCCGCCTTGGGCCCGGCGAATCGCTTCGGCTTCCGGTATCTCTCCTTCAGCAGCTCGTCTAGGTCGGGCCACAAAACCCGTCCAGACGCATCCACCCAGCTACCCAGCCCCAGCCAGTTGGGATGCGTCTGCCTCCCTGGGAGTTGTCCCTCAGCGCGCCCGGGATCGTTACAGGCGTGAACGTCCCGCGCGCTGGGAGGCTTTCTCCTCCTGCAGGCCCAGCCAATCCGATGACCGTTTGTGTTTCCTTTTGCGCTGTTCTTCGAGCTCCCGCCTCAGGTCTTCCACTTCTCCCGGCGAAAGTGTGGTTAGCAGGCATTTGAGCAGAACCGTGGTTTCCTTGAGGCAGGTGTTCCAATCGTCGTGCACGCATTCCAGCGTGTCCCAGTCCGCGAAAGGAGATACGGAAACACCGTCGGCAATCTCCCGGGCCGTGCGATGGAAAGTTAACTGCACGTTCCCCAGAACTTCCTGAAGCGTGGTCACCTTGTGGAACCACCGCGACCTGGCGCTGAACAGCACGCGGTGCAGCAGTGCATTCCAAAAACAGGAGGAACGCGCTTCCTCCGTCCGGAATGTTTCCGGATCGAGCGGATGCACCTCAGGCAGCACCCCAAAGTGCCGCGATCTCCGCTCCATGGTGAGCAGCGCGCCGCACAGCAGGTCGCCGTGCCGTTCAGCAACATCCGCGCACAGGTTGGCGGCAGACCGCGCGGCCCACAAATTTCCGGCGGCGCGCATTTGCAGCCCCTCGCTGAGAGCAACGCTCAACAGGTCGTAGCCTGTTTCCAGCTCTCGCACGGAGGGCTCATAGACAGCAGCCTTCTCCGCAGAGAGCCGTGCGAGCCATGCGGATAGAGCTGAGCGCTTCCGCTGCATGCCCAAGGCACCCCTTGCCGAAAGCGGGCATTATAGCAGAGCCCGGCCTCGGTACCCGGCTTTAGTGTTGGATGCCCAACTGTAGTGCCTGCAAGTACCTTTCCCATCCCCCTGGGTGTGGGTGACTTCTACCCCTGAGGGTTATCGGGTGTCGCAAGCAGCGGGAGAAGGCTGCTATTCGAAATCTTCACCGGCGCTCCCTTCCTTGACGCTTCCGCCGCGCGGCCCCTATACTCGCTTCGAAATCGCATCGGGGGAACAGCGCTTGCCGTTTGAACCGCTCGACCAGTACGAACAGCGTAAGAAAAACCTCGAGGAGATCGTAAAGCTCGGGGAAGAAGCCTATCCCCACCGCTTCGACTTCACGCACACGCCGGCGCAGATCGTTGCTGAATTCGACGCCCGTACGCACGACGAGCTGGAAGCGCAGAAACCTCCCGTGCGCGTTTCCGGCCGCCTCGTAAGCCTGCGCGGCCACGGGAAGGCCGGCTTCGCGCACCTGCTGGGCGACGGCAAGCGCATCCAGATCTACGTGAAGCTTGACGTGGTGGGCGACCGCGCGTTCCAGCTCTTCCGCCTGCTCGATCTGGGCGACCTCGTTGGCGTCGACGGCCACATGTTCCGCACGCGCACCGGCGAGCTGAGCGTGTGGGTGACCGGACTGCGCTTTCTGGCCAAAGCCCTGCTGCCCCTGCCGGAAAAGTGGCACGGATTGCAGGACGTGGAGATCCGCTTCCGCCAGCGTTATCTCGATCTGCTTTCCAATGAACGCGCCCGCGAGGTTTTCCAGAAGCGCGCGCGCATCATCCAGGAAATCCGCCGCTTTTTCGACGCGCGCAACTACATGGAAGTGGAAACGCCGATGATGCATCCCATTGCCGGCGGAGCGGTGGCGCGGCCCTTTGTGACCCACCACAAAACGCTGGACCTGGACCTCTACCTCCGCATCGCGCCAGAGCTGTACCTGAAGCGCCTGACCGTCGGCGGCCTCGACCGCGTATACGAAATCAACCGCAACTTCCGCAACGAGGGCATCTCCTTCAAGTACAACCCTGAATTCACCATGCTCGAGTTCTACGAAGCCTACGCGGACTACACCGTCTTCATGCAGCTCACCGAAGACCTGCTGCGCATCCTCGCGGAAAAAGTCACCGGCAGCCTGCAGGTGCGCTACGGCGAGCACACGCTGGACTTCTCGCGCATCGAGCGGCTCACCATGCGCGAGGCCATCGTGCGCTACTGGCCCGCCGATGCGGGAGCGGCGCCCACCGCCGCCGAGCTGGCGCGCCCCGAGGCTGTTCGTGCCGCCGCCGGGCGCTACAACACCTGGGCGCGCACGCTTTCCCACGAGCCAGTCCCCGGCGCGGAAACGAACTCACCCGGCGAGCTCACCGGCCTGCTTTTCGAGCACATTGCGGAGAGCAAACTCATCCAGCCCACCATCCTCTATGACTTTCCCGTGGAGATTTCTCCGCTCTCCAAATGCCGTGCGGACGACCCTTCGCTTGCCGAGCGCTTCGAAGTGTTCGCCGCGGGCATGGAACTCGCCAACGGTTTTTCCGAGCTGAACGATCCCGAAGAGCAGGAGCGCCGCTTTACGGAGCAGGTGGCCCAGGGCGGCGACGAAGTGCCGCGCCAGGTGGACCGCGAATACGTGCGCGCGCTCGCCCACGGCATGCCGCCCACGGCCGGCGAAGGCATCGGCATTGACCGGCTCACCATGCTGCTTACAGACTCGCACTCCATCCGCGAAGTGATCCTCTTTCCGTTGCTGCGGCCCGAAAGCCCCGAGGCGCCGTCATCCCAGCCGGGCGCGTCGCCCGCGCAACTCCCGGAATAGCCGTGGGTACTACCTCCAGACGCGCATGAAGAGCATGAAGAGGAAGAGAATGACCAGCACCACGCGGAGCGGCGCATGAACCTGGCCGGCTTTGTCGCCCTACGCTATCTGCGTTCGCGCCACAGGCCCGCGATTCTGCGCATCATCTCGTGGCTCTCCGTCGTCGGCGTGGGCGCGGGCGTGGCCACCCTGGTGGTCGCGCTGGCGATGAACTCCGGTTTCCGCTCGGCGCTCCAGGACCGCCTGCTCGCCGTAACCGCGCACGTGCACCTCACGCGTCCGGGCAGCGAGGGCATCCGCGAATACGCCGCCATCGCAGACAATCTGAGCCGCATGCCCCACGTGATTGCCGCCGTGCCGGCTCTCTACCAGACCGTGCTGCTTTCTTCCGGAGGCAAGGCGCGCGGCGTAGTGCTCAAGGGAATCGATCCCGCGCGCGAAAGCCGCACGGATAGCGTTCTCTCCGGCCTGCTCCAGCGCGCGGATCTCTTCGCGCAAGACCCCGATGGCCTGGACGCCGTGGTGCTGGGCGGCGTGCTGGCCGACGATCTGCGCGTAAAGGAGGGCGAGTACGTCACGCTCACCAGCCCGCGCGGACGCCTCACTCCTTTCGGAATGCTTCCGCGCTCGCGGCGATTTCGCGTGGCCGCGATTTTTCATTCCGGCTTCTTCGACTACGACGCCAACTGGGGATTTGCCACCATGGCCGCCACGCAGGGCCTGGCCGGCGTGGGCGATTTGGCCAACGTGATCGAATGCCGCCTGGATCAAGCGGACCTGGCAGACACGCTGGCGCCGTCGCTGGCCGCCGCAGCGGGTTCGGGTTTCGTGCCGCGCACCTGGTCGGAGGAGAACCGCGCGCTCTTCCGAGCCTTGCGTTTGGAGAAGCTGGTTACCGCAATCTTCATCGGCCTGATCACGTTTGTCGCCGGCTTGAACATCCTGGTGGTGCTGGCCATGACCGTGCGCGAAAAGGCGCGGGACATTGCGGTGCTCGTGGCCCTGGGCGCGGGCCGCGAGCAGATTCGCTCCATTTTTGTGCTGCAGGGATTGATTGTGGGATTGTGGGGCACGATCGGCGGGAGTCTCGCCGGATACGTGATCGCCTTGTCGGCCAATCACTGGCGGATCTTGCAACTCGACCCAGAGGTCTACGCGATTTCCTACGTTCCTTTTACCCCGAGCGTGAATGACGCATTTTGGATCGCTTTGGCGGCGTTGGGAATCTGCGTGGCCGCCACGCTCTATCCGGCGCGCGTGGCGGCGCGCCTTTCGCCTACGGAGATCCTGCGTTATGAATGAGTTGCGGATGGCGTCGGCACCGTCATCGAAGCAGGCGATTGGCTGCCCAGTTGCTCTCTACATTCCTCGAACGGCGAACAGGGCGGATGCCGCCCGGGCCGGCGAGAAGAGAGAATGGAGGGTGACCGCCAACATATGGGTAACAAGCCACTTGCAGACGCTGGCCGGTCCGTCTGCCGCAGCCCCGCGTGTGGTGCAAATTTATTCCCATTCGAGCAGCGTTAATGAGCAAAAAATTGCGCAAACAATCTGCCGTTGGAAGCACGGAGAAGAGCCGCTATACGCATCTAAGATAGTAAGGATGAGCGCACAGTGAACGCAGTCCCCCAGCCGCGCAGCGCATGGCAACCCGCTTCGGGTGCTGAAGGCGTGCTCGTGCGCGCGGAAAATCTCCGGAAGACGTACTCCGGCAGCGCCGGACCGCTTCCCGTTCTGAACGGTTTGAACCTGGAAGTTGCGCGCGGCGAGATGATTGCGGTGGTCGGACCCTCAGGTTGCGGGAAAAGCACGTTGCTGCATTTGCTCGCTGCGCTAGACACTCCAACAAGCGGTACAGTATACTTCGATGGGGAATCGCTCGCAGCGTTTTCGGCCGCGAAATTGGCGGATTTTCGGAACCGGCAGATCGGGTTTGTTTGGCAGCGGCATCATCTGCTGGCCGATTTCACTGCGGAAGAGAACGTCGCGTTTCCCTTGCTGCTCCGGGGCGTCCCGATGAGAGAAGCCCTCGCGGCAGCGAGTGAGGGGCTTGAACGGGTGGGACTTGCAGAACGTCGCCGCCATCGTGCGGCTGAGCTCTCGGGGGGAGAACAGCAGCGGGTGGCTATCGCCCGCGCGCTTTCCGGCCAGCCTTCCCTTCTTCTCGCCGATGAGCCCACAGGAGATTTGGACGAGAACACAGCCGAATCCGTTTTCGCTCTGCTACGCAGCCTTCACCAGGAGCGGCGGCTGACCTCGGTGTTAGCCACTCACAATCCGGGATTGGCCGGGCGCTGTGACCGGATACTTCGCCTCGAGCACGGCCAGATTCAAGAAACAGCCTTCGCCGGGAACCCCGAGCCGCTCGGGGGGAGAGACCAGGTGACCCATGTTTGAACGCTATACGGAGAAGGCGCGACGGGTGATCTTTTTTGCGCGGTACGAGGCCACCCAGTACGGCAGCCCTTACATCGAGACGGAACACCTTCTCCTCGGCCTTTTGCGCGAAGACAAGGCCATGGCCAATCGCTTTCTGCGCACCCACGGCTCCATCGAATCCATCCGCAAGGAAATCGAGCAGCGCATCACCATTCGCGAGCGCATCTCCACTTCCGTGGACGTGCCGCTGAGCCAGGAGTGCCACCGTATCCTGAAGTTTGCCGCGGAAGAAGCGGACCGGCTGGGCCACAAGCACGTGGGAACGGAACATCTTCTGCTCGGCATCCTACGCGAGGAAAAGTGCTTCGGCTCCGAACTGCTCCAGGAGCGCGGGCTGCGCCTTTCCACTCTGCGTGAGGAGCTCACGCGCAGCGCCGGCGAAAAGACTCCCGTCAACCGCGCCAAAGAGACGTCTCTGCTTGCCGAATTCAGCCGCGACCTCACCCAGGCCGCCATGGAAGGCCAGCTCGATCCCCTGGTGGGCCGCGAGCGCGAACTCGAGCGCGTGGTCCAGATCCTCTGCCGCCGCACCAAGAACAATCCGGTGCTCATCGGCGAGCCCGGCGTGGGCAAGACGGCCATCGTCGAAGGCCTGGCGCAGCGCATCGCGGACGGCGATGTTCCGCCGTTCCTCGCGGACAAGCGCATCCTTTCCCTGGACCTCTCGCTGATCGTCGCCGGCACCAAGTACCGCGGCCAGTTTGAAGAGCGCCTGAAAACCATCATGAAGGAATTGATGGAGAGCCAGAACGCCATCGTCTTTATCGATGAGCTGCACACGCTGGTGGGCGCCGGCTCCGCCGAGGGTTCGCTCGACGCCGCCAACATCCTGAAGCCCGCGCTTTCACGCGGCGAAATCCAGTGCATCGGCGCCACCACCCCCGCGGAATATCGCAAGTCCGTCGAGCGCGACCGTTCCCTCGAGCGCCGCTTCCAGTCCGTCAAGGTCGGCGGGCCCAACGAGGAAGAAGCCATCCGCATCCTGCAGGGCGTGCGCGAACGCTACGAGAAGTTTCACGCCGTCAGTTACACGGAAGAGGCGCTGCGCTACGCCGTCTATCTCTCCAGCCGTTACATCCCGGACCGCTTTCTGCCCGACAAGGCCATCGACCTGATCGACGAAGCCGGCGCGCGCGTCAAGCTGCGCCAGTCCATGCTGCCCGAGGAAATTACCGAGGTGCAGAAGCGCATCAAGTTCATCACGCACCGCATGGAAACGGCCATCGCCAACCATGAATTCGAGAAAGCGCGTTTCTACTCCGAGGAGGAGCGCAAGGAGCGCGAGCACCTGCAGACGCTCCGCGAGAAGCTCAAGATCGACGATTCCGTTTCCGGCGTGGTCGGGCGCGAGGACATCGAAGACGTCGTCGCCCGCTGGACGGGCGTCGAAGTCACTGCGATCAAGGAAGACGAGCAGCAGAAGCTCATCCGCATCGAGGAAGAGCTGCACAAGCGCGTCATCAGCCAGGATCGCGCCATTGCCGCGCTGGCCCGCGCCATCCGCCGCAGCCGCGCCGGGCTCAAGGCCCCGGGGCGTCCTGTCGGCTGCTTCCTGTTCCTCGGCCCCACCGGCGTGGGCAAGACGGAAGTGGCCCGCCGCCTGGCCGAGTTCCTCATGGGCAGCGAGAAATCCCTGGTGCGCTTCGACATGTCTGAATACATGGAGAAGCACTCCGTCTCCAAGCTGATCGGCGCGCCTCCAGGTTACGTGGGCTACGAAGAGGGCGGGCAGTTGACCGAGCGCGTGCGCCGCGCTCCCTATTCCATCGTCCTGCTCGATGAGATCGAGAAGGCGCATCCCGATGTGTTCAACATCCTGTTGCAGGTCTTCGAAGACGGCCAGCTCTCCGACGGCCTCGGCAACACCGTGGACTTCCGCAACGCCATCATCATCATGACCTCGAACCTGGGCGCGCGCTTCCTGCAGAAGCGCTCCACCATGGGCTTCCAGTCCGCCTCGGAAGACATCAACGACGCGCGCATGGAAGACCTGGTGATGTCCGAGGTAAAGCGGCTGTTCAATCCCGAATTCCTGAACCGCCTGGACGAAGTCATCATCTTCAATCCGCTCGGCGATGAAGACTTGTTGCACATCATCGAAATTCTCGTCGGGCAGATCAACGACACGCTGGTGCATCGCCAGGTGCAGATCGCGCTCACTCCGGAGGCGCGCCAGTGGATCCTGGAGAAAACGTGCACCGACCGCAGTTACGGCGCGCGGCCTTTGCGCCGGGCCCTGCAACGCTACGTTGAGGACCCTCTCTCCGAAGCCCTCATCCGCGGCGGCATCACGCGCCCGGCCACCCTGGAAATTTATTTGGCCACCGATGGGCTGCTGTTCCGCCCCGTTGTGGAAGCAACCTCGATGGTGCAATAGCGAATCTCACCGCCCGTGTCCTTGCGCCGGGCAAGTTTCACAGTGAACGAAAGGCCGAAGGTCAGCACGAGCAGTACTGCCTCGGGAAGTCTCTCAGGCCGCCGGGCCCAGGCTGGATTGCGGCCGGTGATAGAAGCAACCTCGATGGTACAATAACGAATCTCACCGGCCTGTGATGAAGCGCCGGACGAGGAGCGATTGACCTTGCGGTGGGGGAACGCGGTCCCGCGCAGTTGGAGGACCGCCTGCTTAAAACTTCTGTTTTCAATATGCCCGGCACGCGCGCTCTGCGTGTGCGCCGTGGCGCTTTCTTTTTGGGTCCCTTCTCTGGCCGCCCAGAACCAGCCTGCGCCCCCAGCATCGGCTCCCATCATCGAGAAGATTGATTTCATCGGAAACCATCGCTATCCGCGCGAGACCCTGAAGAGCAGGATCTTCAGCCAGGAAGGCCAGCCCTATAACGAAGACAGGCTCCGGCACGACTTCCAGGCGCTCTGGAACACCCAATACTTCCAGAACATTCGTTTGGAAGTTGAGCCCAGCGCCACGACGCCCAACCAGGTGCTGGTGGTGTTCTACGTGGAAGAACGCCCCATGATTCGTCACATCAAGTACAAGGGCGAGAGTTCCATTTCCGAGTCCGACATTCTGGACCGCTTCAAGGAGCGCAAGGTCGGCCTGACGGTGGAGAGCCCCTTCGACCCCACGAAGATCAAGCGCGCGCAGGTGGTGATCAAGGAGTTGCTCGGCGAGCACGGCCGTCAGTTTGCCACCGTCACTCCGGAGTATTCCAAGATTGCGGGAACCAACGCCGTCGAGCTCACCTTCGTGATCAACGAAGGACCCAAGGTCAAGGTGGGCAAGATCACCTTCGTGGGCAACAGCGCCTTCTCCGACGAGAAGCTGATCCGCGCCATGCACAACGACCGGCCCTATGCCTTCCCCATCGGCCCCATCTGGGTAAATGTGCTGAACAAGACCTTTGACCGCCGCAAGCTCGATGAAGACCTCGAAGTGGGCATCCGTTCCCTCTACCAGGACAACGGGTACTTCACCGTTGTGGTGAAGGAGCCCAAGCTCGAGACCGTGGACACCACCAGCCACGGCATCACCGGCACCAAGCACGGCAAGGCCACCAACATCACCATCGAAATTGACCAGGGCGAGCGCTTCCGCATGGGCAAGCTGGTGGTGCGCAGCTCGGACCCGGATCACCCCGAACTCGTGTTCAAGACCGAGTTTCTTGAAAAGGTGTTTCCGCTCAAGCAGGGCGACATTTTCTCCACCGAGAAGGTGCGCAAGTCCCTCGAGGACTACAAGAACCTCTTCGGCAATTTCGGCTACATCGATTTCACCGCCGTGCCGCTTACAGACGTGGATCAGGCCGCCAAGGTCGTCAACATGACCCTGGAACTCGACCTGCAAAAAGCCTACCGCATCCGCCGCATCGAGTTCGTCGGCAACACCACCACGCGCGACAAAGTGATTCGCCGCCAGTTGCTGCTCGACGAAGGAGACTTGTTCAGCGCCCGCCTGTGGGAGCTCAGCATCCTGCGCATCAACCAGCTCGATTATTTCGAGCCCATCAAGAAGGACCAGAACGTTGACCTGCGCCGCAACTCCAAGGAAGGCACCGTAGACATCACCCTGAAGGTGAAGGAAAAAGGCAAGCAGTCCATCGGGCTCACCGGAGGCATCAGCGGCCTGGCCGGCGCCAACGTGGGCTTCAACTACCAGACCAACAACTTCCTGGGACTCGGCGAGACGCTTAACTTCTCCACGCTCTTCGGCACGCTGCAGCGCAGCTTCGTCTTCGGCTTCACAGAGCCCTATTTGAAGGACAAGCCCCTCACCACGGGCTTCACCCTCTTCGATTATCGCTACAGTTTCGATACCACCACGGAGACCGCAATCCTCCTGGGGAGCCAGCCCGCCGTCTCGAACCCCAACTCTTCCCAGAACTACAACCAGGACAGCCGCGGCTTCACCGTCTTCGCCAGCTATCCCTTGAAGGCGATTTCCTTCACTCGCGTCGGGCTCAATTACGGCTATACCGAAACGAACATCACCGCCTTCAGCGATGCTTCCCGCCTGTTGTTTGAGGACCTGCAATTCCGCAGCACCGCCGGCCCCTCGGCCCTCACGGGCATTGACCAAAGCCAGATCACCGCCAGCGTTTCCTACAATACGGTCAACAACCCCATAAACCCCACGGGCGGCAAGAGCCTCTACTTAGCCCTGTCTTTCGTCGGCGGGCCGCTGGGCGGCAACGTGAACTCCATCACGCCCACGTTTGAGTACAAGCGGTTCTACCACGTCCATAAGAAGAAGAACGTGATCGGCATCCGCTTCCTGGGCGTCTTCACCACCGGATACGGCGGCGACTCGGTGCCCCCGAATACGCGTCTCTACATGGGCGGCGAGCAGGATGTACGCGGATTCAACGTGCGCACGATCACGCCGCTGGCCTTCGTTGCCACCAACAATCCGGTTACGCTCACGTACACCGACCCCACTTCGCTCGGCGGCAACGGCGCGCCCGTGCCCAAGAGCCTCACCGTCCCCTTGCTCCTCTACCAGTTCGCCTATCCCGGGGGCGACGTTGAGGCCGTGGGCAACTTCGAATACCGTATCCCGATCTACGGGCCGTACGTCGGCCTCAGCTACTTCCTCGATATCGGCGTCAACGGCGTCTTGCGGCGCGATCAGTTGCAGCTCGATCCCACCGGTCTTGCGAATCTTCGCCAGACTTTTCCCACCAGCAACATTGCCAGCCAGATTCCGCTCGCGGAAAACTCCAATTTCTTTCCGCGCTCTTCCACGGGTCTCGAGCTCGTGGTGCAGCTCCCCATCGTTCAGGTGCCTTTCCGGATTTATTACGCGTATAACTACCTGCGCTATTCCGAGGTCGTGCAGCCGCCCCGCGGAGAATTCTTCCTGAGCGACGCGGTTCGTGCCACCCTGCCTCCGGGCGTGCTGGTGAACCAGGTGATCCCGCAACTGAACAACTTGCTTGACCAGAACAACAGGCGGCTGCTCTATTCTGAACCGTTGCGCACCATCCGCTTCACGGTTGCGCGGACCTTCTAGTGCTGGAGAGTTTTTACAAGGCCGCGAAGACGGGGCCGCAGGGAAACACGGGAAACTCGGCGTGCGTCTTTCCATGCATTGCGCAACCGCGGCCCGCAAAAACGAAAGACCGGGAGACATGCGAGATTTGAGAGTCCAATGCTCGAGAGGCGGCCTGGCCGTACTCATCGCTCTGCTGGCAGGCTTCGCCTCTAGTTGCCACTCCAGCACCACTACGATCATGGTGTCGATCCTGCCCTTGTCGGCGACGGTGACCCTTCAGGGCACCACGCAGTTCTCCGCCTCCGTCGTCAATGCCACGGATATCACGGTCACCTGGCAGGTGAACGGAGTCACCGGAGGCAACGCTACCTGCGGCACGATCACCACAAACGGCCTTTACACCGCGCCCGCGGCCATTCCCGCGGCCAATGCCTGCGTCGGCCCCGCGGGCAGCTCCAGCGCCGTGAACGCCTGTACGGGCAGCACCAGCACAACTACCACAACCACCACAACCGTCAACACCAATTGCGTGCTGATCACTGCCGTCAGCAACCAGAACACTGCTGCCACCGGCACGGCCGCCGTCACTCTTAGTTCAGGCGTCACCATCACGATTACGCCTCTCGGCTCGCTGACTGCCGGCACGGCAGAAACGCTCAGTTTTGTTGCCACCGTCGCCGGCAGCACAAACAATAAAGTAAACTGGCTGGTGAACGCGGTGCAGGGCGGCAACGCCACCACCGGCACCATCACCTTCACCACCACGGGAGACGGTACGCTGGCCAACGCGGCCGTTTTTACCGCTCCCACCACGATCCCCACATCGCCTACCGTCACCATTGAAGGCCAGTCCGTTGCCGACGCCAGCCAGTTCCAAACTGCCACCATCACGATCGTCTCCGCGATTGACCCCACGCTCACCAGCCTCAGTCCGCCCAGTATTCCGGCGGGCGCGGTGGGCCAGGATATCTATCTCTCGGGCTCCAGCTTTCTCAGCACCACCACCGTGCTTTTCGCCGGCGTCAATCTGGCCACGACTACGGGTGGCAGCATTTTTGCGATAGACGGCTCGACGCTTCGCGCCCACATTCCTTTCAACCTGCTGGGCACGACCGGGCAATTCACCGTCGCCGCGCAGAGGCAGAACGGCGACACCACGGCCGCGCTGAGCATAAACGTCGTACCCGTAAGGCCCACGGTACTGGCTGCCACTCCCTCCACGCTGTCTCAGAATTCGCCCACCACAACGGTCGTGGTGAACGGCGGCTATTACACGCCGTCCACGCTCACCGAGTTCAATGGGCACGCGGCCGGCACCGGGCTGGACGCGACCTTCCCGCGCGGCTTGCAGGCCATCCTCAATTCCTCCGACCTGACCGCCGCGGGTTTGTTCCAGGTGGCCGTGCGGAATTCTCTTGCTACGCCGCCGCGTTCGGCTGTGGATCTCGCCATCCGGCCCATCGCTACGCCGGTGGTATCGAACACGATTTCGGGATTTTCGCGGCCCGTGGCTCTGGCTGTGAACGACATCACAGGGGTCCCCGTGGTGGTCGAACAGGGCAAGAACGCTCTCGACCTTCTCGACACCGCGTTCACCACCGTTGTTTCCTCGGTCACCGTGGGCGCCAACCCCACCTCTGTGGCCGTTGACGGCCTGCGCAACTTCGCTTTGGTCGCGGACAATGGGTCGAGCGACGTTGCTATTGTTGACCTTTCCGTGCCCGCCTTGGCCGGGCCCGTGATTCCGCTCACCCCCGGCGGCGGCTCTCCTTTTGCCGTGGGCGTAGACGAGTTCCACGGGCGCTCCATCGTGGTTGGTCAGAATTCTGCCGCTGCCGTTGTTCTGGATACCAGCGGCGCGCCCGCCAGCCCGCCCGTGGTGCTTGGCACGGTTCCTGTAGCCGTGGGCGCCAAGCCTCAAGTAGCCGTTCTCCCTGAGTTGGGCTGGGCGATCATTACCCCCGGTGGCGCAGGCTTCCTTACCGTCGTGGACCTCAATCGCTTGACGGTCGTGTTCACGGCCACGATCGGCGCAACCACCACCGGCGTCGCGGTCAACACGGAAACGAAGACGCTCTTGCTCGCGGACCCGAGTTCTTCGTCCGGCTTGCTCTTCAACCTGCTGGACCAGTCCGTGGGCACCTTGCCCCTTATCCCGGGCAACATCGGCGCCTCCGCGAACCCGCTCACAAACGTAGGGCTCTATGTGAATCCCGGCCTTCGGCAGGCCCTTGTGCTGGACTTGAGCACGCCCGCGCAGCTTGCCACGGTGCCTCTGGGCAGCGATCCCATTGCCACGGCACTGGACCCTGGCTCGGACAAGGCGCTCGTCGCGGACGATGTGGACGGCACTGTGACGGTGATCGATCTGGGCGCCACGCGGTCGCGCGCCGCGCAACCGGGACCCCAGATCCTCGAGGTGAGTCCTCCCATCGTCTTTACTTCGCCCACTCCGGTTTCCTTGCTGGTCACCGGCGCCGGTTTTACGGCGGCCTCGCAGATTCGCTTGAATGAAACGCCGATCACCACCACGTTTGTAAACAGCCGCGAGCTGCAAGCCGCCATTCCGGCCAACATGCTCAACCAGCCGCTGCGTCTCGTGGTGGACGTGCAGAATTCCCCCACGCTGTTGTCGAATGTCTTCAACCTGCTGGTGGCGCAGGCCGTCGCCGTGGGCAAATCCCCGCTGGGAGTGGCCATAGACTCAGACAGGGACCTGGCTCTTGCCGTGAACAGTACCGATGGCACCGTTTCCGTGGTCGACATTTCGCCCGTGAGTCCCACGTTCGGCACCGTGATTTCCACCATCACCGTCGGCCACACTCCTTCGGCCGTCGGCGTGGTCACGCGCGTCGGCTTTGCCGCGATTTCCAACACCGCCGATTCCACCGTTTCCATCCTGGACCTCATCAGCAATCCGCCCATTGTGGTTTCCACCGTTGCCGTCGGCGGCGATCCCACCGGAATCGGCGTGAGCCAGTCGCTCGGCACGGCCATGGTCACGAATACGGCCAGCAATTCCGTGAACCTGTTTCCCTTGTCCGCCGGCGCGCAGAATTCCTCCGGCCTGGCCGTGAATTCGATGCCCCTGGCTTCCGCGATTGCTCCCGATCTCAACCTCGCGGTGGTGGCGGAGTCCGCCGGCAATAGCGCGGCTATCCTCGACGTTTCCACGGGGATCCCGATCTTCCAGAACCGCGCGCTCAACATCACGGCGCCTACCGGCGTGGACTACGATCCGGTCAGCCAGTTGTTCCTGATCGAATCCAGCGCCTCGAACACGGTCACGGCGCTGGCTCCCACCACGCTGCTGTCCACCGCCATCCGCGCGGGCGTGAACCCCACGTCGCTCGTCTATAACTTCCAGAGCGGCACGCTGCTCACGCTCAATTCTTCCAGCAACACGCTTTCCGTGGTGGATTTTCCCAACAGCCAGGTGCGCGAGGTGCTGCCCATTTCCGGCAGCCCCTTCTTCGCGCTGGCCATTCACATGACGCTGAATTTGGCCGTAATTTCGGATTCGACGAACAACCGGATTATCATTTTTCCCGCGCCGCTGTAGAGGGGGGAATGGCCGGAAAGGCCCCGGAAGCTTGAGTTGACCGTTCTCAAGGTGCATGTTTATAATCTTCGGTTTGTGCGATAGAAGAATTCGTCGCAAGGAGATGTGATGAAGAACTTAGCCGTCGCCCTCATCTTTTCTGCCGCCGTTCTGGTTGCCGCCGCTCCGGTGCCGGCACAAGCCCCAGCCGCTGGAGGCCTGCCCACCAAAGTGGCCGTGATCGATTTTCGAGCCGCCATCACCAGCACCGCCGAGGGACGCCAGGTGAGCGCGGAGCTCCAGTCGCAGTTTGCCTCAAGGCAGTCGGAGCTGGAGGGCATCACGAAATCCATGGAGGACATTCAGACCCGCGCGCGCGCCGGCGAACGCACCATCAGCGACGAGGAGCGCGCCCGCCTCCAGCGGCAGTACCAGCGCCTGCAGCAACAGTTGCAGCGCAAGCAGGAAGAGTTTCAGCAGGATCTCAATGACGCGCAGGAAGACGCCTTCAAGCGCATGGGCGCCAAGATGCAGGAAGTCGTCACCCGCTATGCGCGGGAAAACGGCTACGCCGTGGTCATGGATCCCTCGCAAGCGGGAGTCATTTACTTCTCCACCCAACTGGACGTTACCCAGGACCTCATCCACCTCTACGACCAGGCCTATCCGGTGAAGGCTTCGGCCTCGGCGCCCGCGGCCAGGCCCGCCGGCACCCCGGCACAGCGCCCGGCTCAGCCGCCCGCCAGCACCGCTCCGGCGAAACCCAAGCCGTAAGGGATTCTGCGCCGGAGGGGCGACCACCCCCGGTTCAGCGGCGCCCCTTGGCCCGAAAGGCGAGGGTGTCGCCCGAGCGCCCGCGCCAGCTTGCTTTCCCCTGCCGGGCGCGCTATAGTCTGCTTTCCGGGTGAGGGTCGAACACCAGAGTGGGCGAAAGCCCACTTTTTTGTTGGCTGGGACGCCGGCCTGGAACGGGGTGTCCTTGGACTCCCGAAATGTGCCGGTGGGGGAATGAAACTCGAGAAGATTCGCGAGGCTGCGGAACGCGTGGCGGGGGCCGCAGGGCTCGA
>DATFZR010000290.1:0-3599 GCA_035314265.1 Candidatus Acidiferrales bacterium | reverse complement strand
CGCGAACCAGTGCTCGCCCGTTCCCAACGTCGCAAACGCAGTGAAGGCAAGAAAAGCAAACGCAACCGCTCTCTCGATCCACGACAATCCCTTCGAATACCACCACGCGAGCAAAGTCCAGCCCAGGTGCAGCGACGGCATGGCATTCCGCGGCCCTTCTATCGCCACGGGTTCCAGCACCAGCCGCGGCAAATCGGCAATCGGGAATAGCTGAAACGGAAAGGCCTGCCCAAACAGACTGTGCGGCCCGCACGCGGGGAACAGGTTGTACAGAACGATGCCCGCCGGCCCGGCCACCAGAAACGCCCACATCACCGGAAGCGCCTTCTCTTTGAAGCGCACCAGCCGCCCCGCGTAAACCATCGCGATGGGCAGCGCCAGCCCCACGTATGCGATCAGCGCGCACACGTGCAGCCAGGAAACGCGCGCGTAATACTGCCCGGCCATAAACGCAAGCTGATGGCCCAGGCTGAGGTCGAAGGACAGCAGGTACAGATCGAGCGTCTGGGGGTGCGCCTTCGACGTCCACGCCAGCATCACGTCCGCAAAGTAGTCGGAGACCACAAACAGGGCGGCCGGAACCCACGCGCAAATAAGATACCTGCGCTCCGCATCCCAGATGCCGCGAATGGAAAGAATCAGAAAGCTGCTCAATCCCAGAAAGGAAAACCAGGCCATTACCCGGGGCGGATAGTGCAGGACGCCAAAATCAACCGCCGCCAGCAAAGCCGTGCCCGCAACGATCAGCGCCGCGTCCAGCCATCGCGGCCGGACCCGCAGGTGAATAATCACCACGCTGGCGAGCGCCAGGCCGAAAAACGCGTCCACCATGGCCTCGGTGTAAAACTGCCGGCTGGTGCCGAGCGACACAAGGCACACCACCCAGGCCACGGTAAGCAGAGCCTTCAACAGCCTACTTCTATCGGGCGTGGCAACCGGCGGTGCAACCTGCTCCATTCATCCCTCTCTGCAATGTACGGTGGCGTGTGTCCGGTGCGGCCCTGCGCGGTCCGCTCGGCTCCTGTGACTATTGCACCGTAAACCCGCCGGCAGGCGTTTGCCCGCTTCCGCCGTTGTCCAAACAAGAATCTTCAGCGGCCGCGAACGGGCCCGCAAAATTGCCAGTGCCTATTTGCGCAGCCGCCCGCGCGCGCGGCCGCCCGCGCGCCGCAAACGCTGCTAGATTAGCTGGCGCTGGGCATCAGGAGATTGCGTGTCCGAACGTTCGTTCATGGCTAGAGTCGGATCATTCCTGGCGCGTCCGGGAACGATCGTCATCGTGGCGTTCCTCCTTCGATTCGGTATTTTCTTCTACCTGCGCTCTCAGGGTCCTTTCCCGGTCACCAATACACTCGAGATCGGATACGAAACCGGGCGCATTGCCCGCTCCCTGGCGGCGGGCGAAGGCTACGCCTCCCCTCTCAGCGTTGCTACCGGGCCGACCGCCTGGATGACTCCGCTCTTTCCCTTGCTCCTCGCCGCCGTTTTCAAGATTTTCGGCATTTATTCCTGGACCTCCTATCTGGTGATCTCCGCGATGGACTGCGCCTTCTCCGCCCTCACCGGCTGGGTTGTCTACGCCATCGGCGCGCGTGCCTTCGGCCGGACCTGCGGGATCGTTGCCGGATGGATCTGGGTGTTCCTGCCCCCGGCCATCACCTATCCCATCGCGTGGGTCTGGGACATGTCGCTCTCCGCCCTGCTCTTCTCGCTCGTCATGCTGGCCACGCTCTATATGCTGGATTCCGAGCGGCCCGCGGCGTGGGCCGGCTACGGCGCCCTGTGGGGCGTGGGCGCGATGACCAACGCCGCCATGGTTTCCACCCTGCCTTTTCTGATGGGCTGGCTGGCCGTGGAACTCCGCGCCAGGGGCGCACGCTGGCTGCAACTGGCTTTGATCGCGATGCTGATTTTCGTGCTGGTCATCAGCCCCTGGTTCATCCGCAATTACGTCGTGTTCCACCGGCTGATCCTGTTTCGCAGTAATTTCGGCCTGGAACTCTGGCTGGGCAACAACCCCAGCAATCCCGGAATCTGGTCGTGGTGGCTGCATCCAAACGACGATGATGGCGAACGCAAACTCTTCGGCAAGCTCGGAGAAATCGCCTACATGAACGTGAAGCAGCACGAGGCCCTCGACTGGATCCGCGCGAATCCGGCCCAGTTCCTCAACCAGACCATGCACCGCTTCATGGACAATTGGACGGGCGTGGACGAGCCCCTCGAGGACGTGCTGCATGGCCCCTGGTATCTGGTGGCCATCCTTCTCGTGAATATGGCCTTCCCCCTCTTTGCGCTGCCGGGGGCCCTGGTCGCGTATCGCCGCCGCAATCCGTACGCATTTCCCTTCGCATCGGCGGTCATCTTTTTCCCGCTCGTCTATTACGTCACGCACACAACTCTGCGCTATCGCCACCCGATTGACCCGGTGCTCTGCGTCCTGGCTGCTCTTGCAGCGGTTGCGCCGTTCTCGGTGCCGCCTGTGCGTTCCTCTGGCGCGCCCGTCGTCAGCGGCCCTGCGCGGCAGAACCGCGAATCGGCGACCGCCGGCTAGCCCCAATGGCAACAGCCCCACGCCCGGCGCCGGTTCCACCCCGTTTTCGCGGGCAGCAATCCGTGCGCGACGCTCCCTGGCTCTTCCCCCTGATTGCCGTCCTGCTGATCGCCGCCGCGTATGCCCGCGTGCCCCTGCTCGGTTTCGTCTTCGACGACGACACCATCGTAAAAGCGAATCCCTACATCACTTCCTTCCGCTACATCCCCACCTACTTCACCGAGCATGTCTGGACCAAGCTGATGTTCGCGCGCAACAACTATTACCGCCCGGTCTTCCTTCTGTGGCTCCTGGGCAACTACAAGGAGTTCGGCACAGACCCCCTGGGATGGCATTTCACGTCCCTCATGCTCCACCTGGGCAGCTCCGTGTTTCTTTACCTGCTGGCGTTGCGGTTCACCGCGTCGCGTTTCGCGGCCCTGGCTGCTGCGCTCGTCTTCGGGCTCCATCCGGTGCAGGTGGAAAACGTGGCGTGGACCTCGGCGGTGACCGAGCTTCTCTGCACGTTCCTCGCTCTCGCTTCGGTCCTTTGCTACCTGCGCTCGCTCGACCCCGGCAAACGCCGTGCGCCCATTCTCGCCGCCTCGCTCTTCCTCTACGCCCTGTCGGTGATGGCGAAAGAAACGGCCATCATCATCCCGGCCATCATCTTTCTGCATGAATGGCTGGGCCGTCCCGGCTCGGCCGTTCATCCCCCTGCGCGCAGCCGCGGCGCGGCTTTCGCCGCCGCGTTCCGGGAGTCCCTGCCCTTCGGCGTCGTGGCGCTCGCCTATCTTGCGGCCCGCGTCGCGGTGCTCGGCGGCCTGGGCACCAAGGTCGCGCGCATCTCTATGCGCGTGACCCTGCTTACGCTCCCCAGCGTCCTGCAGATTTACATGATTCACGTGCTCTGGCCCGCGCGCCTGAGCGTCTTCTACGACTTTCCGTACGTCAGCGAATTTTCAATGCACTCGGTGCTGATTCCGCTGGCGATCCTCGCCTGTGTGGCCCTCGCGCTCGGCGTGGCCGTGCGCGCCTCGCCCGCCGGCCGGCTCTCTGCCGCGTG
>DATFZR010000289.1:0-10796 GCA_035314265.1 Candidatus Acidiferrales bacterium | reverse complement strand
CGTCTCGCCGTACATTCCCGATCCCGCCGCGGAGGTGGGCCACTGCGTTCACCACATCGCCATGCACCCCTCACGCCCGGGCGTGCTGTTCATGCAGAAGCACTGGGACGTGATGCGCAGCGACAATGCCGGCGACACCTGGCGCGAGGTGAGCGGCAACCTGCCCACCGATTTTGGGTTTGTGATTGACGTGCATGCGCACGAACCGGAGACCATCTACGTCGTGCCCATCAAGAGTGACGGGGAACACTTTCCACTCGATGGCCAACTGCGCGTGTACCGCAGCCGCACGGGCGGCACCGAGTGGGAGCCGCTCACCAAGGGCTTGCCGCAGCGCGACTGCTACGTGAACGTCTTCCGCGACGCGATGGCCGTGGACACGCTCGATTCCTGCGGCATCTATTTCGGCACCAGCGGCGGTCAGGTGTACTGCTCCCCCGATGGCGGCGGCAACTGGTCGGCCATCGCCAGCCATCTGCCGAGCGTGCTGTCCGTTGAGGTGCAAACGCTGCCGTGACGCCGCGATGTGGTGTGCGGCGGCTTGTTTACCCTGACGAAGGAAGGGCCGCCGCTCTTTCTGGCCGGGGCTTGCCCCGGCTTGCAGCCGAGGAAAAGCGGGAGCACGCTCCATGGGTTGCGACTGGAGGTCGCCTGGCCATGATTCGTATCGTCCTGCCCGCGCACCTGCGCGCCCTGGCGCACGCGGGAAATGAAGTACAGCTCGAAGTCACCGCGCCGGTCACGCAGCGCTCCGTCGTAGACGCGCTCGAAGCCGCCTACCCCATGCTGCGCGGCACCATTCGCGACCACATCACCCAGCAGCGCCGCCCCTTCCTGCGCTTCTTCGCCTGCTCGGAAGACCTCTCCCACGAATCCCCCGACGCCCCGCTGCCCGACGCTGTGGCGTCAGGTGCCGAGCCCCTTCTGGTAGTAGGCGCCATAGCAGGCGGCTAACCGGAAAATCTCTTCCGGCTCCGTGCTCTCCGTTCCTCCGTGAACTCCGTGTTCATCCTTTTCCTTCTCTTGTTTCTCGCCCATCACCCGCCGCCACTCACGATCCTCATCACCTCGTCATACAAGGCCCCGTTCGTCGCAAACCCATCCCCGCCCGAAATCGTCCTCTTCCCTCGCCAATCCGTAAACTTCCCCCCGGCCTCCTCCATAATCGGTACCAGCGGCGCCGCATCCCACTCGTGCAACGCCGAATCCATCATGATGTCCGCACGCCCGGTCGCCACCAGCGCGTACCCGTAGCAATCGCCCCAGCCGCGTTCGAGTTTCACTCGTTGCCGCAGCTTCTGGTAGGCGGCGCGTTTGCTGTCCACGAGCGCCGAAGGCTCCGTCCCCAGCAGCACCGCATCTTCCAGCCGGCCAACCTCCGACACGCGCGCTCGCGCATCGTTCCACCAGCACCCGCCCCCGCGCCACGCCACAACCGTCTCCCCCAGCGCCGCCAGATGCACCACGCCCACAACCGGGTCGTCATGCGCGTCATCCTGGGGACCTCGCGCCACAAGTCCCAGCATCACGCCATACAACGGCACACCCCGCATGAACGACTGTGTGCCATCGATCGGGTCCAGCAGCCAGCGCAGTTCCGCGCCGGGCCGCGCAATCCCAAACTCCTCGCCCAGAATCCCGTGCGACGGATACCGCTCCTCAATGCGCGCCCGCAGCAGCATCTCGCTCTCGCGATCCGCCACCGTCACCGGCGAACGGTCCGCCTTGTATTCCACCCCCGGCAGCTTCTGGAAATACCGCAGCGTAATCTCCCCCGCGGCCCGCGCCGCAGCCACCGCAAACTCCGCATATTCCTGTAATGGATTCACCTTGGAGTGCGGGGGCTGGCCCCCGCTTTTCTAGGGGGGAAGCTTGCTCCCCCGTCTGTCCCCAACCAGCCACCAGCCACTTCAGTTATTCATTCCCCGCAAACGCCCCACCGCCTGCATCGCGCCCAGGTGCTTCGGATTCTCATCCAGCGCCTCCTTATAGTGATAGAGCGCCTTCCGAAACATCTTCTTCTTCTCGTATACGCGCCCCAAATTCACATGCGGAAAGCAGTAACTCTCATACCGTGGCGCTACAAGCGCGCGTTCGAACCACGGAATCGCCTCATCCAGCCGGTCTTGCTCCACCATGTAGGCGCCAATATCGTTGTAGGGATTGCCAAACGTGGGGTCCACCTCGATAGCCTTCAAACACTCGGCAATCGCATCGTCCACGCGCCCCTGAAAGCTGTAGACCCATCCGCGAAACGTGTAGCCCTCCGCCGTGGGATACGTCTCGATCGACCGCGTGTAGAGCGCCACAGCCTCGTCCAGCTCCCCACGCATCTGGTGCTGGTAGGCCTCGCGGAAGAGTTCGATCGCCTTATCCAGCAGTTGTTTTTGGCCGGGGGCCGGTTCCATTCGCATTTCTCAACAGGATTATATCGCAACGGCCACGACTGGACGCGCCATCCTTCCGAGCAGCGGTAGCCACGGTCAGCGACTTCCTGACCGTGGGCCTTTCACCATGGTCGGCATCCTTCCCAGAACGTTTGCCCAGGTTAGCCTATGGGCGCAATGGCGAACAACGTTAGCGATGTCTTCGGAACCCTCACCGCCCTGGCCAAGGGCTTGAACGTCACCTTCCGCCGGATTTCTCGCCAGGATTATTCGCAACGGCCACGACTGGACGCGCCATCCTTCCGAGCAGTGGTAGCCACGGTCAGCGACTTCCTGACCGTGGGCCTTTCACCATGCTCGGCATCCTTCCCAGAACGTTTGCCCCGCCCACCGCCTCTCTGTTAGCCTATGGGCGCAATGGCGAACATCGTTAGCGATGTCTTCGGAACCCTCACCGCCCTGGCCAAGGGCCTGAACGTCACCTTCCGCACCATGCTGGGCAAGACCAACACCGAGGGCTATCCCGAAGAGCCCGTGCACTTCATGCCTCGCTATCGCGGCATCCACGTGCTGCAACGCGACGAACACGGCCTGGAGAAGTGCGTAGGGTGCTTCCTGTGCGCCGCGGCCTGCCCGTCGAATTGCATCTATATCGAAGCCGCAGAGAACACCGACGACAAACGCATTTCCGCAGGCGAACGTTACGCCAAGGTGTACAACATCGACTATTCGCGCTGCATCTTCTGCGGCTACTGCGTGGAAGCCTGCCCCACAGACGCCATCACGCACGGCCATGGGTTCGAGTTGGCCACCTACGACATCAATTCGCTGATCTACCGCAAGGAAAAACTGCTCGAAAGCTGGCCGCCAAAGAAAACCGTCTCCGTCTGACCGCCATCCCCTCCGCGGAACCCCTCCCGGCTTAGTGTCACCGACCGCAGTCCCTGAAGCGCATCCGCCCCCCCTGGCAGCTCCTCGCCGCCCCCTCCGGACACCGTTTGGCTGCCCGGCCCACCCCAAGCCTGCCGAAACGGGCGTATGGGCGACGCGAACGGCCTCACCCGCTAGTTAACACTTATAATATCTAACTAGTCGTGTAAACATAATCAGGGAGGGCCAAGTGAGACGCGACGCCCAGGGGAAGAGCCAAGCGGGGCAGGGAATCGGGAGGGCCGGGACGCGCCAGCCGGGATCTCTCGCACCGGGCACGGTTCGGCCGGCCCGCCGCGCATCCTGGGCCGCCCTGGCCGGCGGCGTTAAGAGGATTCACTGGATGACTTTGCGCAGAGCCGCGAAGGGCGCGCCGATTTCCTCTCCACGCGCTTCTCGGCCCGGCAGCTCCCTCGCACGGGTGGAACATGCCCTCTAGCCCCGGCCGGTGGCTGCATACTGAAGGCCAGGTCTCCGAAACCAAGACCGGCTTCCCCTTCCTGCGGGGCCGCGCCGCCCTGCGGCCTCTCCGCAGCTTCGGCGCTGGCCGCGGGCCCATGCAACCCGGCCGAGGCCGCCACGAAATCCGCCAACAGACGCCGCGCCCGCCGCGCCGCACCCGCTCCGGCCGCGTGCCCATTGCCCGGCGCAGCGGCGCCGGTTCGTTTCTCCAGCATCCATCGCGCAAACAGCGCCAGTGCGGATTCCTCCATCATCTCGTCCAGGAGGACCGTCAATTCCTTCCGCAGATTGGCCACGTGTTCGAGCTTGGACATTTCAAAGTAGCGAAGCGACGTGCTGGAACACTCGCGAAGATACTCCACGGGAGGACCTGCAAAACGCGTCATTTGGATTCCCCTGGGGCCAGTCTTGAGGTAATTGGCCCAATAAGTCCCGTAATAGTAACAGAGTCCCGTTTTTGCACAAGCTCTATTTGGGCTGTGGAAAACCTCGCGGGGCACAACAGCGGCAGCGCTCTTTGGCCGGCCTCGCAGGCCCGTTTCGGGACCTCCACCCATGTGCAGCGCATGTAGCGGGGATCCGGAAGACCCGCCAGAGGCCTACCCCGGATTGTACGCCGAGGATGCCTCCCCATTGCAAGCCTGGTGGCGGGAGACGCTGGAAGACGACGTAGAAGACGTAGAAGAGGAGTCGGGCAGCGCAGTCCAGCCCCCGGCTCCGGTTTCCGAATAAGTCCAGGCCCGCAAGGGACTCCTGGACGCCGTTTATCGCCCGCCCCAAGTCTCAGGGCGCGGCTCGCCGGCGGCGAAAAAGGATGCGGCGCACCGATCGCGCCGGGGTGTGTCTGAGCGGCGCGAAGGGAAACTCGAGAACCGGAGAGTTGGCGGCCAACCTATGTCCAACAAGAACCTGTGCCTGGTGCCGGCCCACTGGACGGCGCGCGAAGTCCAGTCGCATCGCTGCAACGACGGCTCCCACATCCATATTACCCACATGGAGCGCCGTGAAATGCTGGCCGCCGGCCTGGTGGAATACGTGCTCTTCCCGCGCGTGCTGAGGCTCATGCGCACCGTGCCAATCCGCGGGCTTTCCGCAAAGACTGGGGCGTACCTGGCCGTGCAGGTCTATCGAGGACGACCCTGGGCGCGCGTCATGCTTGCCGACATGCTCCGCAGCACAGCCGCGCCATAGAGCCCGCCGTCCCTCCGACCCAGGGACATCCACACCCCTTCGCCGCAGCCCGGCGCAGCCCCGGGCTGCGGCCCGCCTTTGTGGGACAGGCTTTCAGCCTGTCCGCAGTCAGGCAAGAGAGTACGAGAAAGAAGCCTGCACGAAAAGCCGGCACCACGAAATCGAGGAGCCCATGCCCAATTATTCCACCACCGCCGCACCCTTCACGATCTACCCGGGCGACGTCGCCTTCGCCTTCAACGCAGAATCGCCGGCGCCGCCGCAGTCCAGCATCCAGTTCGCCCTTCCTTCCTTCATCGGTAGCCAGGGCGAAAACGCCCGCACCATCGCCTGGCAGACAAGCTTCGCCTCCGCGCCCACAGCGGTAAGCGTAGTCCTCCAGGCCGCCGATCAGGACGCCGACGCAAACTACGCCACCGTAGATACCAGCAGCAACGTAAACGGCGAGCGACGCCAGATCCTGGTGCGCGCCCGCTTCCTCCGCGCACGCCTCGTAAGCCAATCCGGCGGCGGCGCGCTGACCGTAACGCTCGGCGCCTGAAAATGTGGGACAGGCTTTCAGCCTGTCCGCAGTCCGATTGAATCGCCTCAAGCCATTCAAAAAAACCACGATCAGAAAGACGGTGACGTGGCACCAGCTTTCAGCGCAGGAAAATACGGACAGGCTGAAAGCCTGTCCCACTCCTCCCATGGCCAAAACCGGCACCGTAACGTTTGACAACGTGTCTTCGCACGACCCGTTCGTCGTCTCCGTCGCCTGTCGCACGATCACGCTTCGCGAGCAGGGCGCCGCGGGCACCACCCGCTACCAGGTGTTCGCACCATCGGCCACGGACGCCGGCTTCACCAAGCTGCAAGGTGAAAGTACGCAGCTCACCGCCTATCCCGCGGGCGCCCTCTTTCAGATCGGCGACGTCCCCGCGTACTTCACCGTGCTCGACGTGGCCAGCGCCACATTCAGCTTTATCTGCGAGTAACAAAAAGCAGTCGAACCCTGAACGCTCAACTCTCGACTCTCAACCCCTCCTATGACTGAAATCCGCAACTCCGAAACGCTCCAACGCTGGCTGCTCGAAAGCGGCCACCTCGGCCGCCTCTGGGACCGCCCCCGCTTCCTCTTCGACCCTGAAGAATTCGAAAGGGAAGTGGCCGGCGTCCGCGAGCAGTACCCGCGCTTCACCCCTGACCAGGCGGAAGCCCGCGCTGCGCTGCGCCTGCTGGGCAAGGAGGAGGGCCGCTCGAGAGCCGTCGTCGTAAGCGGCCGTCGCCGGGGCTTCCAGCACTGGACCCGCCGCGAGCGCCTCTTCTTTCTGGCCGTCGTGGCCCTGGCCGCCGCGATCGCCCTGCTGCTGGCCGCTCCACGCGCCCACGGGCAGGAGTCCGGGGCGCGGTCCTTCCTACGCCAGGAGAAACAAGCGGCGCCACTAAGAAACATTGGCGCCGCGTTCCACGGGCCGTTGTTTCCGCAGGCGGGTCAGCCCGGCGGCATCATCATTCAGTTGGCCAGCGGCGGCTCCGTCCTGGCCACGCGGCCCGCGGGCCTCGTCCAATTCAACTGCGCCACCAACATGACCTGCTCGTTCTCCGGCGCCACGTTCACCATGGCAGCCACGGGCGGCAGCGGCTCCGGCTGCATTCCGCCGGGCACCACCACGAACGCGCTGCTCTTCGACGCCGGCGGCGGTGCGTGCAGCGACGCCGCCCAATTTACCTGGACCAGCGCCACAAGCACCCTCACCGGCCTAAGCGGCCTGACCGTGGACTTCTCCGCCACAACGCTGATGAAATTCCGGCTGAGCGCCGGCCTCACCACCACCACAAACGGCGACTGCGGCTACGACACCACGGGCGCGCGCTGGCACTGCTGGCAGGGCGGCGCCGACCGCCTGAACATCATGGCCACGAACGCGGGCGCGTCTGGCCAGCCGTGCATGTCCAACGCAGACGGCTCGTGCACCTTCGCGGATCCGATCGTCAGCGGCCCAGACGCGGTGGCGGCCACGCCCACGCGCAACCCGGTGCAGATTGCCTGCCTCTTCCTCACCGCTCCCGCGACGCTCACAAACAACCAGGTGGGTGCTGTCCAATGCGACGCCAACCAGAACCTGCTGGTGAAGCTGGCCGCGAATCCCACGATCGCGAACACCGGGTTCAACGTGAACAACTTCCCAGCCACACAGCCAGTCAGCGGGACGGTGGCCGTCTCCAACTTTCCATCAACGCAGGCCGTGAGCATCGCCTCGCTGCCGTCGCTGCCCGCCGGCGCAAACACCATCGGCGCCGTGACGCAGGCGAGCGGGCCGTGGACCGTTAACGTCACCCAGTTCGGCAGCACGAACATTGCCACCGGCACCGGCGCCGGCGGCGCGGGCATCCCCCGCGTCACCGTCTCCAACGATTCCGTGGTAGGCCATGCGGGGGAAAACTCCTCGGCAGGGCAGACGGAATATTTGAACTGCGACAGCACGGCCGTCTACGACGCGACAACCAACGGCGCCACTCAGCTCGTTGCGCTCTCCAGCGGCAAGACGATTTACGTCTGCGGCTACCAGTTCTCCACCTCGCAGACCACTTCCGTACACGCGGCGCTCGAATACGGCACGGGAACGAACTGCGCTACCAGCCCGGCCAGGATCACGCCGAACTATCCGTTGCAGGCCGCCACTTCCACCGGTCCGATCGGCCTGGTGGTGATGACGCCCGGATTCACGGGCCTGCACACCGCAGCGTCGAACGCGCTGTGCATCGTCACAGACCAGGCCGTAAGCGTGCAGGCCATCGTGTACTACGCAGGGCCGTTCTGATGCGCAATCGCCTGTTGATTCCGGCTGTCTTCTCGCTCGTCTGCGCGTGGACCTCGCCATCCTGGGCGCAGTCCATCGTGCAGCACCAGAAGGGCACATCCACGGCAAGCGCCGTTACCGTGGCCGTCTCCGTCACTTCAACCAGCGCGGGGAATAGCCTGATCGCGTGCCCCGCCAACCTGGGGAATCGAACGGTATCGGGCGTCACCGATAACGCCGCGGGCGGCACGAACACGTATACGCAAGGGGTTGGAAGCCAGGACACGCAGAACAACACCACCGTTGGCAATGTGGACTGCTGGTACGCGCTCAACACCAGCCACGGCGGGGCCACCGCGATCACGGTAACGTTCAGCGGAGCAGCAGGAACGTTTGGCAAGGCCGTTTTCTTCTACGAAGTGGCCGGGTTCACGACCGCCGCTTTTGACGCCGCGGCCAATCTCGCGGGCGCCGGCCAGGGAGCCGGCACCACCGATACGGGCGCGCCGGTCACAACCACGTCCACCAAAGGGTTCGTGGTCGGGATTATTTGCTCGGCCGCGTTCGTCGCCTCCAATCCGGCAAGCGGCAACGCATTCAACGCGGGCGGCGATACCGATGGCGCCGTCACCGGATGCGCCGCCGCCTCGCTGATCTCCACGACCGCGGCAGCGCACACGCCCGTTTGGACAGACGGCGCGAGCGGGCGCGTCTTCAACTCCAGCACCACAGCGTTCAAGGAAACTGCCGGAGGCGGCGGAGGAACCAAGCAGCCGCCCACGCAACAGATGATGGGCTGCTGCATGGCAATGAACACTCGCAGGGAACTTCCTCGCCCGACGGACGCATCCCCCGTGGGCGCAGCAAACGAGCCCGCCGCAAGCCCGCAGATTTCCAGCATCAGACGGAGGCCCGCATGACGCAACCACGACACCCCAGAAGGCGCCGCACTCATACAGCGCGAAAACCGGCATCGCAGCCCGCTCCCGTACTCCCCACGACGCCGGAACCGGCCGTGCCACCCGCGCTCGTCGAACCTGCCGCGGCCACCATCTCCGCGCCTGTCTCCGCACATGCGGAGCCCGAGGTCCCCGCGATCCCCGGCGCTACCCGCTCCTACATTCCACCGAATGTGAAGAGGCTCGCGCGCGCCATTTTTGTGCGCAACAACCCCGTAGACGTAGCCTCCAGGCTGCTCTCCGGCGAGGGCGACGCCACCATGGCCAGAACCTTCACGCTGCTGATGGAGTACCTCTACGGCAAACCGCTGACGCAGCTCGATTCCGGCGGCCCGGAAGACGACCGCGTGATCTACCAATTTGTTACCCGCGCGCCGCGCCCGCAGCTTCCCGCGCAGGCAGCCGAGCCGGCCGGGGACGCGGGCGCCCAAATCTCAAATCCCCCCACGGAGGACGAACATGACGGACACCAGTAAACCCGCAGCCGCACCCAGCACCACCAGCAACAGCGCCGGCGCCACCGCCGCAAAATCCAGCCCCGGCATCCACCTCGGCTTTCTGCTCGAATTCATCGGCGCCGCCGCCGTAGTCGGCGCCGCCTTCTTCTCACCTCTGCCGGAGCGAATCGCGGTTCTCGCCGGCGTCTCCAGCTTCGCCATCGGCCGCTTCTTCCCCCGCATCGTAAAGTAGCCCCATTCGTGGCGCGGACATTTCTGTCCGCGCTCCGTTCCCAAAAGCCAGCGCGCAGGCCGAATGCCCCCAGCCACAACCCTCTCCGGCCCAGACCGCTGGGCGCGCGATCAGCTCAACCGCAAACGCATCGAGCTGCCCTATCAACCTTTCCCCAAGCAGGCCGCCTTCCACGAGTCCTCCGCCAAGTACCGCCTCTTCGGCGGCGCCGCAGGACCCGGCAAAAGCCTGGCCCTGCTCATGGAAGGCGTCATCCAGGCCAACCAGCACGACGGAGCCAACACCCTCCTCCTCCGCCGCACGTTTCCGGAGCTGGAGAAATCCCTGCTCCTCTATTTCCGCCGCCAGGTGCCCCGCGAACTGTACCGCAGCTTCAACGAGGCCAAGCATCAAGTCACCTGGTGGAACGGCTCGCTCACCCAGTTCGGTTACTCCCGCAGCGAGCACGACATTTACCAGTACCAGGGGGCCGAATTCTCTTTCATCGGCGTGGACGAGCTCACCCAATTCACCCTGGGCCAATGGACGTTTCTCACCAGCCGCAATCGCTGCCCGGTGCCCGGCACGCGCCCCTCGATGGCCGGAGCCACCAACCCCGGCGGCGTCGGCCACGCCTGGGTAAAAGCCCTGTGGATCGATCGCCGCGCCGCGCCCGGCATGGAGAGTCCTGACGCCTATGATCCGCGCGAGTATCAATACATCCCGGCGCTCATCTCCGATAATCCCGTCTACGCCCGCGACCAGAATTACCTGCGCACCCTCGAGGCGCTGCCCACGCATCTCCGTCTCGCATTTCTCGAAGGCGATTGGAACCTCTTCGCCGGCCAGTATTTCGATATCTTCGATCTCCGCCTGCACACCGCGCGCGCCGAGGAGCTGCAGCTCGTTCCCTGGCTCCCGCGCTGGATCTCGATTGACTGGGGATTCGAGCACCACGCCGCCGTCTACTGGCACGCCCAGGACGGCGCGCGCACCTTCACCTATCGCGAATACGTGGTGCAGCGCCAGAGCCCGCGCGCCCTGGCCCAGGAAATCGCCGAGCGCAGCCGCGGCGAAGACATCAGCGCCGTCTACCTGGGCCCCGACGCCTTCGCCCATCGCACCGACGACGCCTCCATCGCCGACCAGCTAGGCGACGTGTTCGCCCAGCGCGGAATCCCGCGCCCCGCGCCCGCCGATAACGACCGCATCGGCGGCTGGATGCTCATGTACCAGCTCCTCGAATCGCAGCAGTGGATCGTCACAGACAATTGCCACCGCCTGGTCGAGCTGCTGCCCACGCTCGTCCGCGACGACCGCAACGTAGAAGACGTAGCCAAGGTAGCAGGCGACGACCCCGCCGACGCCGCGCGCTACGGCCTGAAATCGCGCCTGCGCCCAAGAACCGCGCCTCT
>DATFZR010000288.1:0-2878 GCA_035314265.1 Candidatus Acidiferrales bacterium | reverse complement strand
TCGGCAGCCTCTTTGCCGGCACGGAAGAAGCGCCGGGCGAGACGATTCTCTACCAGGGCCGCACGTTCAAGACGTATCGCGGCATGGGCTCGCTGGGCGCGATGGAAGCGGGCTCCGCCGACCGCTACGCGCAAGAGGACGCGGACCGCGGCAAGTCTGTGCCGGAAGGCGTGGAAGGCCGCGTGCCTTACAAGGGCCCGCTTTCCAGCCTGGTGGACCAGTTGGTGGGCGGCCTGCGCAGCGGCATGGGCTACTGCGGCGTGGGCAATATCAAGGACCTGCAGGACCGCGCGCGCTTTGTGCGCATCACCAGCGCCGGGCTGCGCGAAAGCCACGTGCACGACGTGATCATCACGAAAGAAGCGCCCAACTACAGCCTCGAGTGAGCCCACAGCGCCCGATGAACCCGATCAACTGGTTGAAATGGTGGTGGCCCGCACTGGTGTGGGCCGCGGCGATCACTTCTTTTTCCACCGACGCGTTTTCCGGCGAGCACACCTCGCGTTTCATCCTGCCCGCGCTGCACTGGCTTTTCCCCATGGCGCGGCTCGAGACGCTCGAATTCGCGCATTTCGTCATGCGGAAAGCGGCTCACATTACGGAGTATTTTCTGCTCGGCCTGCTGCTCCTGCGCGGGGTTCGCGCGGGCCGCGGCGGGTGGCGCATGGAATGGACGGCGATCACCATGGCCATCGCCGCCGTGTTGGCCGCGCTCGATGAGCTGCACCAGGCGTTTGTGCCCTCGCGCGGCGCTTCCATGCGCGATGTGCTGATTGACGTTTGCGGCGCGGCCATCGCGCAGATCGCTTTTGTTGCGGCCATGCGGCTGCGCGCGTCGTGGCGCGCCGCTCCCGCTGCCGCCCGCCCGGGTGAATAGACAGCCCCGGCCGCGTCGTGTAGCCTACACGGGCTCCGGACGGGTAAATCCGAGGCGCCTGCCGCGCCGGCGAGGAACAGACTTGAGAATACGAGCCTTCGCAGTTGTCCTGGCCTTCGCCAGTCTCGCTTTGCCGCATATCGCGCGCGCCGCCGCCGAACCCGTCCCCGCGGAACCAATCGATTACGAGCTGCGCTTCGACGCGCCCAACACGCACTTGCTCGACATCACCATTCACGCCGGCGGCCTTTCCGGCGCGGCCGTGGAATTCGCCATGCCCGACTGGGCTCCCGGTGACTACGCCATCAGCGAGTACGCGCGCAACGTGCAGAATTTCGAAGCGCGCGGCGCCGACAGCCACTCGCTCACCTGGAGCAAGACGGACAGCCAGACGTGGCGCGTGGAGCTGGCCGGCGGGTCCGCCGTCAACATTCACTACCGGCTGTATGCCAACACGATGGCGAATAATTGGGCGCAGTACAACGATCGCCACGCCTTCCTGGGCGGGCCGGCAGTGTGGATGTACCTGGTAGGGGGGGAAGAGCGTCCCGTACGGCTGAGCATCACGCCGCCGGCCCTGACGCCCGGCTGGCGCGCGGCCACGGGGCTCGACCACACCGGCGTGAACTCCTTCGCTGCCGAGAATTACGACTGGTTTGCCGATTGCCCTATCGAACTCTCGGACTGGACGGAGAAGACGTTTGCCTTCGCGGGCACCACGTACCACTTCGTGGTGCACGACGTGATCGGCAAGAAAGACTACGAGCAGACGGCGAAGGATACGGAGCGCATCGTGCAGAACATGGTGCCGATGCTTTCCGCCGTTGCGGGCACGACTGCGCAGTCCGCACCCTTCCACGAATACTGGTTTCTGATGCACATCTGGCCGGAATCGGGCGGCGGCCTCGAGCACCTGGACTCGACGCAAATCAACTTCAGCGCGGACTGGGACGATCACGCCCCGCGCGGACCGGGCATGAGCTCCTACGACCGGAAGCTCTTTGTGATCGCGCACGAATTCTTCCACGCCTGGAACGTCAAGCGCCTGCGGCCGCGCCCGCTCGGCCCCTTTGATTACAGCCGCCAAGTGCACACGCCTTCGCTGTGGATCAGCGAGGGCCTGACGAGTTATTACGGCGATCTGTGCCTGGCGCGGGCGCGCATCATCAGTCCGGAGTCGTATCTGGAGGCCATCGGCGGCCTGATCACCGACTTCGAGCAGGAGCCGGGACGCGCCGAGCGCAGCATCGAGGATACGAGCTGGGACACGTGGTTCCGCAGCCGCGAGACGGGCCGCGAGCGCTTCGGCATCAACCTGGTGAACACGAGTTACTCCTACTACGACGGCGGGCAGGTGGTGGGCCACCTGCTGGATTTCGCCATCCGGCAGGCCACCAATAATCAGAAATCGCTGGACGACTGGATGCGCCTGCTCTACTCGCGCTACGCGCTGCCGAAGCCCGGGTTCGATCCGGCCGACGCCGTGCGCGCCGCGTCTGAAGTTGCCGGGCAGGACATGAGCGACTTCTTCCGCCGCTACATCAGCGGGAAAGAACCGCTGCCGTATGAACGGTATTTCGGATATGCGGGACTCCGCGTGGTGCGGGAATCGCAGGCGGAGCGGCCGTGGTCGGGCATCAGCTCCGGCACGGGCGGCGACGGCAGGCCGATCATCAGCAACGTGCTCCCGGGCAGTCCCGCCGAACGGGCCGGGCTCGACCGCGGCGACGTGGCCGTTGCCGTGAACGGCAAAGCGGTGACCGCGGAAACCTTTCCTGCGGCCTTCCTGGGCATGAGGCCCGGAGACGCGGCGCGCGTCACGGTCCTGCGCGAAGGGACCTTGCGCGAGTTCACCGTGCAGCTCGCGCCGAATCCCTACACGAACTTCCACTTCGTGCGCGTGGAGAAGCCCACGGCGCTGCAGAAAAAGATTTACGAGAGTTGGATCGGCCTTCCCTGGCCGGAGAAGAACTAGCGGGGCTCTCGTTGGGCTCGACTCAC
>DATFZR010000287.1:0-3243 GCA_035314265.1 Candidatus Acidiferrales bacterium | reverse complement strand
ACGGTCATGGCAACCAGCATGGCCGCGGCCATAAACACCACCAGCAGGAGGACCGAGCCGGCCTCTCGCCGCGTGGCGCGCACGGGTTTTCTCAGCGCGTTCATTCCTATGGCTTATCCGGGGAAGCTCCGGAGCCTCCGGGCGCATCAATGGCCAGCTTGGCACGTTTGCCGGACCCGGCCTCTTCCACTTCGGCCGTGGTGTTTCCAATGCTGAGCACTTTGTATTTGCCGAGCACCAGTTCGCCCTCGGAGACGATGAACACGTCTTCGCCGTTGGTAAAGAAGCCGCGCTTCTGCCCCGTGGCCGCGTCTGTGGTAAAGCCGTAAAACTTGAACGGCACAGTGAAGGGCGGTTCGACCACTGGCGGCGGGCCCGGATCAGGCGGCGGATCAATATGAGGCGCCGGAGGCTTCGGAAGCTCGGAAGTGAAAATGTCGCGTCCCGTGGCTTGATACTCCAGCTTGCGAAGTTCCTCGATGCGGTCCAGGTGCAGCGCCGGATTCTCGACGGCAATCGCATGGAAGGTTTCATCCGCCGCGGCGCCGGGAGCCACGCGGGTGCTGCCCTGAAAGTTGACGAACACCACCAGGAGGAGCACCACCCCCAGCCCGCCCAGCACCCGAAGTTTCATCTGTGACGACATCGCCGTTCCATCAGCTCCGGAAGTAGGTGCGCATGATCAGGTTCATGCGCGCCCCGTTCTCGCGTCCCGAGTTCAGCGCCATGGCATCGATCAGGTAGAGATTCTTGGAGCGTTCGAGCCCGTTCACGAATTTCACCAGCGCGGAATAGCGCCCTTCGACCACGGCGGTCACTTCCACTTCAATAATGCCCTGCTTGTCCGGCGGCTTCTGCTTGAAGCCGATGGCGCCGGGCGGAAGTCCGGCGTCCACCGCAATCTTCTCGAGGTCGGCCACGATACTGGAATAGCCGCTCGAGGAAATCAGCAGGGTGTCGCGCAGGAACTCGTCGCAATCCTTGCGCACCGTGGGCAGTTGCGTGCGAATCGCCTCAGCGCGGCTCACGTCGGCGCCCAACTTCTTGTTTTCGTCGCGCAGGCGCTCCAGGCGTTTCTGCTCGGCTTCGGGGTGCTCCGCCGCCGCATACCATACGCCGCCCAGCAGCAGCACGTCGGCCATCAGCAGAATGGACAGTGCGTTCCGCGCCCAGCGCTTCACGTCTTCCACGGGGCGCTTCACTGTCCGCTCCCGGTCTCACGGACCTTTTTCCCCGCCGGGGTGGCCCGGTAATCCACGGAGAGATCCATTTCCACCACGTCGAGATTCTCGCCTTTGCCAGGCCGCACCTCCGACACTACTTCAATGTCGGAAAATTCCGGCGCTTCCTCCAGCCCCTTCAGGAATTCGAGCTTGCTCTGGTCGCTCAGCGCCCCCACGCGCATTTTTACTTCCAGGCGGTCTCCCACCAGGCCCGGCGAAAGAGTGAGGATGCGCACGCCGCCCGGAAGGTGGCGCTCGAGATCCAGAAAGAACTGCGTCCAGGGAAAGCTGCGCTCGTCAATCAGGGCGTTGAGGAACGCGGCGCGTTGCGTCACCGAACGGGTGGCCGGCTCGTTGAAGAATTCCTCGAGCCCCCTGCGCTGGCTGCGGTATCCCGTCATCTCCTTTTCGATGCGCGTGACCTCAACGCGCACCTCGCTGCTGGCCTCGCGGTCGTGCGCCACCTTCATGCACAGCATCACCAGCAGGACGAGCGCGGGCACACCCGCAGCCGCGGCAATCACAAAGAATCGCCGGTGGTTTTCCAGGGGAGCGCTCGCCAGGTTCAGTTTCGCGCGAATGGTGGTGGCCCTCCCGCCGTGCTGCGTCGAGTCATGCGGCTGCTATCCCTCTCCGTGGAGCATCCAGCCCACAATGGCTTCCATCCTGCGGTCCACCTGCGTGCGCTCCTCGCCCGTGAGTCTGCCTTCCACGGAGGCGGAAGCCACCACAGGGGAAACGCGGCACTGCAGCTCGCTCTCGAGCGGCGCGCGGAACTCGTCCATGCGCGCCCCCAGCCCGGCCAGTCGCACTTCCGCAACACCGCTTCCCCAGGTGTCTTGAAAGTAGGCGATGGCCGGATAGACCTCGTCCAGGAAAGTCTGCGTGGTGATCGTCTCCGCGGTCCCGTGCGACGACATGCAGCGATACACGGCCATCGCGCCCGAGTGCACGATCACCGTGGTCAACGTGTTCCCGCACAGCCGGGCCAGCAGGCACGGCCGCGCGTCGTCCACCAGCGGCAGAGCGGCCAGCGTGGAGCTCAGCGCCACGGCCACGCGCTTCTGCCGTCCCTCGAGCAACTCCTCGTACTGCCGGATGATTTTCTGGGGGGCAATGGCGGTGAGCACGTGGATCGCGTCCGCCGGCGCCGAAGGAGGACCGGCAGGCTGGATGGAATAGGAGACGCTCGAATCCTCGGTATCAAAAGGGACGCTCTTCCGCAAACGGAAACGCAGGAGCGGAGCCGCCTCTGCCGCGCGCTTGGGAAACGACTCGAACTGAAGCAGGAAGACGCGCACCACTTCGTCCGGCAGAATCAGGGCGAACTCGCTGCCCTGCGCGTTGATCCGGGCAATCACTTTATCGATCGCGTTCCCCACGGCGGCGGGATCGGCGATGTTGAGCTCCACGGGGGAAGGAACAATCGCGCCCGGCGGCAGTTCCTCAAATGCATGGCTTTCGAGCGCACGGCGCCCGCCCAGCCGGGCCGCGGCCACGCCGGAGGCGCTGATCTCGCACACCAGCCGCGGGTGGGGCGGCTCGCGCAGCCAGCGAACCATGCGCCGCAGCGGACCCGCTTGCGGCGGCGCGGCAGCGGCGGTGGCGTGGCTAGTCAATGAAGGTCACCTTGTTAATCTCGCGCAGCGTGGTCAGCCCCTGCCGCACGCGGGAGAGGGCGGAATCGCGCAGGAACGTCATACCCTCGTCGCGCGCCGCCCGCTTGATCTCGCTGGTCGGCCGGCGATCCACAATCATTTCCCGGATATGGTCGGAGAGATCGAGCAGCTCGTGGATGGCCGTGCGGCCCCGGAAGCCCGTGCCTGAACACTCCAGGCATCCGGTGCCCTCGCGGAATTCCACGTCCTTCCACTGCGCGGGGTCCATGGCGTTCTCCGCGTAAATCTCCGAGCCCATTTTGACGGGCCGGCTGCAACTCGGGCAAATCAGCTTTACCAGGCGCTGCGCCAGGATGCAGTTCAACGCGGAAACGAAATTGTACGGCTCGACGCCCATGTTG
>DATFZR010000286.1:0-8625 GCA_035314265.1 Candidatus Acidiferrales bacterium | reverse complement strand
GCAGCATCCGGAAGGGGTGCTGGCCGGATTTCCTTTCCTGCCGGGCCGGATTCCCGAATGGAGTCGGGTGGCCCGAAACGAGGTGCGCGACTAAATCAGCGTACAGGATAGCAGAAAGGAAGATGGCTGGGAAGTAATTGTCAGCGAACGGGGCTGGAGGCGGGTGAACGGTGAGTAGTGAACGGTGAATAGTAGCCAGTGGTCAGCGATTCCCGAAGTTTCGAGACGGCGCTACAGAAGGCTGGGAGGGGAGCCGGCAAGATGCCGGCGGTACGAAATGGGCGGCCCGGAGGGAAATCGCTATGCGGGGACGGGCTGATGGCGCTTCAGCGTTGGGAAGCGATCTGACGGACTTGCCGGACTTATGTTCGGCGAGGCGGAGTTCGTAGAGGCTCTGGAGGTTGAGCCAGGACTGGGCGCTGGTGCCGAAGAAATGGGCCAGGCGCTGGCATGATAGAGACACTGGATGGAGTCCCAGGGCAATGAATATCCGTTTGACGCGTGAACAGGAAAAGATCGTTGAGGATGAACTGAACGCCGGACACTTTCGCACGGCGGAAGAGGTAATCGCGAGGGCCTTGCAGGCGCTGCGCGAGAAGGAGCATTCGGCGCGAGGGAGTGCGGCTGAAGATGCGCAACAGCAAGCCGTGCGCGAAATGCTGTCTTTCGTGGAGACGAATCGCACGCGGCTGGACGGCGTCTCCGTGAAGGAACTGATTCACTAAGAGTCAGAGGCCTTCCCATCGAAGCCGCGCCGCAAATCCCCTCCGAGATCCTCGAATTGCCCGCTTTTGCGCAGTCCCACGGCCTGACGAATTACGACGCGTCCTGCCTGGCGCTCGCTCTCCATCGGAGCTTGCCGCTGGCGACAAACGACGCGAACCTCCGCAGGGCAGTCGCTTCGGTTGGGGTTTCGCTGCTCTCTCTCTGAGTTTTGCAGCTTGCTCAGGACACAGCCCCTTCTTTCGTCAGGGCGGGCACGAGTGGCTGTGCCACCTGCCGATCAGTTGCCCGGCTGTGGGGCGTTGAGGTGGGCTAGGCCGCACCTCCGAGCGGAGAGGGATGCCGGCATGAATGCCGGCGCTACAGGGCTCGGAAGGGATAGGAGGGGAGCCGGCTGGAAGCCGGCGGTACGACATGTAGGAAAAGAGCACAGCCAAGAGTGGCTGTGCTACTTAACACGACAGGCCCCGGACGGCGGGGCCTGTCGTGGCGCATGGTGAGTCGAGGAATGGAGTGCCGCGGTTTAACGATGCCCGCCGCCGTGGAAGCCACCGCCGCCGCCGCGGAAGCCGCCGCCGCCACGGAAACCATAGAAGCCACGGCCATAGAATCCACCGTAGAAACCCGGGTAGCCTCCGAAGTAGAAGCCGGGGTAGTAGTAGGGATACCCGTACCCATACCCATAACCATAACCATAGTAGGGATAGGGATACTGAGGTCCGTAGGCGTAGTAGGGATTAGGCCCTGGGTAGCCGTAGGCGCCCGGGGGCGGAGGTCCGACGGTCTGCGGCGGGGGCGGCCCCTGCTGCTGTTGCTGCGGCTGTTGCGGCTGCTGATAATCCGCGGCGGTTACGGCGTGGAACGCTTGCGGCGCGTAGTCCGTGTCAACGGGAGCGGGCGCGGTGAGCTGGAAAGTCAGAAGGGTTTCCGGATACACGACTGTGGGGTATCCGCGAGTGAGCAGGACGCCGATGGTGCTGGCTACGAAGCCGGCGCCAGCGCCGATCGCAGCGCCTGTGCCCCAGCCTGCCGCGGCGCCAACGGCTGCGCCGAAGCCGGTGGTGCCGGCGATGGCGGCCGCGTCGCGACCTTTGGAAGTGGGACCTTTGGTCACCAGCAACTGCGACTCGACCGGCAGAGACTGGCCGTCGGCGAGCGTGAGGCTGGTGAGCTGGATTTTGAGTTGCGAGACGCCGGAAACCATGCCGGCCTTCTTCGCTTCTACGACGCGGCCGACCACGGTCTGGCCGGGTTGCGCGACGATGATGCCGTGCACGATCACGGGCTGCATGAGCGTGGCGGAGAAAACGTCGCCCGCCTGGTTGTGGTCTGAGGAGAGCGCTTGATTGATGCGCACGATTACGACGGTGCCGGTTTGGATTGTCAGCGGAGCGGGTGCGGGCTCCTGCGAGCCGTCGGGCCGGATGGCCGGGATAACCGCCGAAGGAGGCGGCGCATCGCCGGTCAGGTCAGTAGGCTGCTGGCTTTGGTCCGGATCCTGGGTTACCTGGACTGCGGCAACCGGGCTCGGCGTGCGCGGCGCGGGCGGGTTCTGATTGGCGGCGGGGTTAGCCCAGCCTCCATTGAACCGCTTCCAGCCGTCCTGGGTGGTCTGGGAAGTCTGCTGCGAATTCGGATCTTGCGGCGGATTGGTTGGCGGGGCCTGTGCCAGCGCTGTGCCGGCGGTGAAGAGAAGAGCCACGCCAAACGCGGCAGACTTGGTGGTTATCCTGCCCCGCTTGCTGCTAGGATTGCTGACTCGAGACGAGATGCCATTCAGGGTCATAGCCTGCTCCTTACACTCCCAAGAGGGGAGTATGCAAATACCCTTCCACAGGAGCCTTTTGGATGCTTATGAAAATACAAGGGTTACTTGAGGCCTCGGCGGGGATTTCTGGCCGGAATCCACCAAGCTGGTGATTTTCAACCATGACCTGCAACCCGCGGCAATCAAACGGTTTCTGCCGGATATTTCTGGGGGGGAATCGCGGGCTGGCGGAATAGCGCATAAAAAAGTAAGGAGGCGACCCAGGTCGTAAGTCGCCTCCTTGTTGCGCCCTAGGAGTGGAGATACCCACTGGAATCCCAGTGGGCGGTTGATGATTTCAACCTACAATGTTTGAACACCAAAGAGGAGAGAAAGTTGCCTCAGAATGAATGAATCCCCGGATTTCCACAGTATCCCCTGCAAGCGCGGCCCGGGAATCTGTATCTTATAGAAGGTAAAACACCTGTGACTCCCCCGAGACAACCGCCGTCGGAACGCCTGACCGAGCAGGACGTGCTGGCGCATCTGCGGCGGCATCCGCAGACGCTGCGGCAGATTGCGGAGGCGCTGGACCTGAGCCATGCGGGGCGGAGGGACCTGAAGAAAATTGTGGAGCATCTGGCGCACACGGGGGCGGTGGAAAAATCCAGCGGGGATCAATACCGGTTGCCTCGCGATGAAATGGCGGCGCCTGGGGCGCCACGGGCTGCCGCTGCGGGCGGGCGCGCGGATGGCGCGACCCGCACTGGCCAGCAGGGCTTTGCTGCGACACGTTCCCTCGATCGCCCCGCGCCGCGTCCCCCGGAAAAATTCGACCCGAACCGCGTGACGGGGCGGATGGTGATGCATCGCGATGGCTACGGCTTTCTGGTGCCTGATAAGCCCGTGCCCGGGATCGATGGCGATCTCTACATCGGCCGCGAGAACACGGGCGATGCGATGCACGGAGACCGCGTGGTGGCGCGGATCGAGAAGCGCAAATTCGGCGGGCGAGCTTCGGGCGCGGTGGTGCGCATCGAGGCGCGGGCACATCCGACGGTGGTGGGGATTTTCCAGTACGGGGCCACGGGAAACACGGTGCGGCCTTTTGACGATCGGCTGCAGCAGGACATTGTGATTCCGCCGGGAGAGGAGTTGCTGCCGGAGTTGCGCGCGCGCGTGCGGCCGGAAGAGCTGGCCAGCGCGACGTCGCGCCGGCGGCTGCGCTTCAAGGAGTTGAGCGGCGCGGTGGTGAACGTGGCGTTGACGCGATTTCCGCGCGGGGGCGTGCAGGCCGCGGGACGCGTGGTGGAGTTGCTGGGCCGCACGGGCGAGATGGGCGTGGACGTGGAAATCGTGATCCGCAAGCACCATCTGCCGAATCGCTTTCCGGCGGACGTGCTGGAACAGGCCGCGAGCGTGCAGCAAACCGTGGCCCGGGAGGAGCGCGAAGGGCGCGGGGACTTCCGCGAGCTGCCCATCGTGACGATTGACGGAGAGACGGCGAAGGATTTTGACGACGCCGTCTACGTGGACCGGCTGCCCGGCGGGCGCTGGCAACTGCAGGTACACATCGCGGACGTGGCGCATTACGTGCGGCCGGGGAGCGCGATTGACCACGAGGCGCGGCTGCGCGGCACTTCCGTGTATTTTCCCGACCGCGCCGTGCCCATGCTGCCGGTGGAACTCTCGAACCAGATCTGCTCGCTGAACCCGCAGGTGGAGCGGCTGGTGATGAGCGCGCTCCTGGAAATAGACGCGAACGGGGCCACGGTGAACGCGGAATTCCTGCCGGGGGTGATCCGGTCCGCGGAGCGCATGACGTACACGAATGTTTTTCGCGTGCTGGAGGGCGAGGCGGAGGCGCGGGAGCGCTACGCGGCGTTCGTGCCGCATTTCCAGAACATGAAGGAGCTGGCGCAACTGCTGAACACGCGCCGCACGCGACGCGGAGCCATTGATTTCGACCTGCCGGAGCCGGTGCTGGAGTTCGACGCGATGGGCCGCATGACCGGCATCCTGCGCAGCGAACGGAACTTCGCGCATCGCCTGATCGAAGAGTTCATGCTGGCCGCGAATGAAGCGGTGGCGCAATACCTGGAGGGCCGCGGGCTGGGGCTGCTGTTCCGCGTGCACGAAAAGCCGGATCCGAAGAAGGTGCTGGAGTTTGAGGAGCTGGCGCAGGCGTTTGGCCACACGCTGGGCGTGGAGGATTTGTCTGTGCGGCGGCTGCCCGTGCGGCATGGATCGGTTCGCCAGGGTAGGGGACAGCAGGCGGGACGCGAGGGACGGAGGGGCGGCGGGGGCGGCCGGGAACGTCCGATGACGGTGACGCTGCCGGGCTCGGCGGAGTTCTCCATACGGCCGCAGCACTATCAGAACCTGACGCGGAAAATCGCGGGGCTCCCCGAGGAGCGGATTCTTTCCTACCTGATGCTGCGGTCGTTGAAGCAGGCGCGCTACGGAGCGGACCCCGCCACGGCGGGACATTTCGCGCTGGCCACGCGCGACTATACGCACTTCACTTCTCCCATTCGCCGGTATCCGGACCTGATCGTGCACCGCGTGCTGAAGTGGGCGCTCGAAAATCCGGAGGCGCGGCCCGGAGCGCAGGCCTCGCGCCCGGGACCGTATTCGCCCACGGAGCTTGCGGAGATCGCGCTGGAGACATCGGAATCGGAGCGGCGCGCGGATGCGGCGGAACGCGAGCTGACGGAATGGAAGACGGCGCAGTACATGGAACAGCATCTGGGCGAGGAATACGGGGCGCTGGTGATCGGGGCGCAGAAATGGGGCGTGTACGTGGAGCTGGTGGACGTGTTCGTCGAGGGGCTGATCCCCATCGGCGCGATCGAGGAGTTTGCGGGCGAGCGGTGCTTTTTTCGCGAGCGCGATCGCACGATCGTCACGCAGGGCGGGAGCGCGGTGTGCCGGCTGGGCGACCGCGTGCACGTGCGTGCGGACCGGATCGATCCGTTCCTGCACCGCGTGGAGTTTGCGCTGGTGGGCGGCGCCGGAGGCTGACGGAAGGGCGCGTCCCGATCCAGGAGCTTTGCGATCGGGCATTGGCGCAATCCGCCGCGCGCCGCCCGGCTTGGAAGTTTCGCGCGATTGCGCTATCGTCCTGCTGCGCGCTGGAATGCGGCAGGCGCGGGAGAAGCGAGCCATGGCGATTCGGAAGTGTCCGGCGTGCCTGACCACGGCTTCCATGGGAGTCGTAGCGGCGCACACCAACGACTTTGTGTGCACGGGATGCGGCCAGCATCTGGAAGTGAGGGAAGCGAGCCGCGTGTTGGCCGCAGTGGCGGGGATCGCGGCCGGCTACTTCTCTATGGGGTTCGTGCCTTCGGTGTATTCCACGCTGGGGTGGGCGGTTCCTGCGCTGTTCGGGCTGCTCGCGTACGGATGTGTTTCCGCGCTGGTGCTGATGGTAACGGCGGACCTGCGGGTGATCCCTGCTCCGGCGGCGGCCCGGGTTGCGGCACCGGCGGCTGCCGCGAGCCACGGCCATCACTAGGCGCGGCCTGCTGTCCTGCGGTGCGTTTTTGCCGTGCGTTTTGGCCTATTCTGCCTGTAACCCCTTTGCTTAGAGTCTTCTAACCGTACCACACCCAAAGTACTATTGCGGGAAGCCAGCCCTGCCCGGAAACTGGCAACTGTATGGCACGCTATGCAAGCCTGATGGGCCGGCGAGTTGAGGTTCACTACCGAGCTGGAGAGATTACCTTGCCGGCGACCGCTCTTTTGGTTGCTGATTCGGGGCGATCTATCTTCTTGGAGGAACACTACGTCCTGCGCGGCCGCACCCAGACGTTTCGCTGGGAGATTCCGTACAGCTGCATCCTGCGGCTGGAGGAAAGCCTTAAGCCCAGTAAGCCGGCCAAGGAATACAGCCCCGATTTGCCAACGCCCACGGAAGCTTCCACGGATCTGCGGCTGATGCATTTGCGCGACCGCACGGAAGAAGCCTGAGGGTTCTGGCGGCGCCGACATCCCGGCTGGTCTTTCTACCAAGAAATTGCCTTCTCAATAGTTAGCTGCCCTTTTTGTTGCCCGCGTTGGTCCGCCCTCCCGCCGCCCTCCCGCTTTGCCCGCCGCTTCGTCAGCAGGTATAGTGGCCTCCCGCCGGGAGAAGGCTCGTCCGGCGAGGAGGAACGCAATGGCGACGCGCGTGGGATTTATCGGCCTCGGGCTGATGGGACGGCCGATGGGTTTGAATCTGCTGAAGGCCGGCTTTCCCCTGACGGTGTGGAATCGCACGAAGGCGCGAACGGAACCGCTGGCAGCGGCCGGCGCCACGGTTGCGACGTCGCCCCGCGAAGTGGCGGAGCGCTCGGACGTGGTGATCACGATCGTCAGCGATCCGCCGGCGCTCGAAAGCGTGCTGTGGGGCGCCGAGGGCGCGCTCGCCAACATGAAGCGCGGAAGCCTGCTGATTGATTCGAGCACGGTGTCGCCTGCGCTCGCGCGGCGCGTGGCCGCGGATTGCGCCGAACGCGGCATCGAGTTTCTCGATGCGCCCGTTACCGGCGGCACCTGGGGCGCGGAAAAGGGCGAACTGGTTTTTATGGTTGGAGGCAAAGCGGAGACGATTGACCGCGCGAAGCCCGTGTTTGAAGCCATGGGCAAGCGCTTCTTCCATCTGGGGGAGAGCGGGGCGGGCCAGACCGTGAAGCTGGCGATGAACCTGATTCTCGCGCTGCAGGTGGAGGCGCTATGCGAGGCGCTGGCGCTTGTGGCGGGTTCCGGAATCGCGGGGCAGAAGCTGGTGGAGGTGATGCAATCCAGCATGGCGCGCGCGCCTGTGCTGGATGTGAAGGCGCCGCTGATTCTTGAGAAGAAGTTCGCGCCTAGTTTCCCGCTGCGCCTGATGCACAAAGACATGGGCCTCGCGCTCGAACTCGGCAACCAGACGGGCGTGGCGCTGCCGGCAGCCGCCGCCGCGCGCGAGGTGTACAACCGCGTGCTCAGCTCCGCGAAGGAGGACCTGGACTTTGCTTCTATTGCGAACTTTTGGAATTGATTGCCGGCTTCTTGCCGGCTCTTTTTTCAACATCGGTCTGGGGCGTTGACGGTGAGCGAGTGCGTATTTCGGAAGAAAGGCCCACGGTCAGAAGAACGCTGACCGTGGCTACCCGACATAGGAAGGCCCACTACCCGATATAGGAAGGCCCACGGTCAGAAGAGCGCTGACCGTGGCTACCCGATATAGGAAGGCTGGCGGCGCTTTACGGGCGCGCCGCGGGTGGGAAGTAGCACATGGGCAGGTCGCGCGAAGTGCGCAGGCCGGCGTTGGCTTCCAGCAGCACGGGGATAGCGTTGACAGCGACGGCGGCCGTGGCCAGATCGCCGTGGGCGCCGCCGGGGACGGTGACGGAAAGATTCGGTACGCCGGCGAGTTCGATGGTGTCGAGCGAGGAGCCCGCGCCGACGTACATCTTCAGCTCCATGTAAATCTTTTCCTGTCCTTTTACGAGGCCGCGGGCAATCTGCTGCACGCCGGCCACCTGGCCCGGCTCGACGGTGAGGAATTCCGTGGTCACGCGGCTTCCCGCGAGCACAGGGTCGATTGTTTCGGTGATTTCGTCCACTTCAAAGCCGAGACCGTCCGCGACCATGGCTACCGACTCGGGCAGGCCGTGATGTTTGATCACGCCCGCGGCCACCTGGGCGTGGAATTCTTCCGGGCTCATTCCCGCGCCGATTTTCTTCTGGAGGGGCAGGCGGCGCTGGGAAGCGTCCACCAGCCGCACCACGCGGGCTGAATCCACGCGCTGCGCGGCGGCCGCGGCGGTCAGCACGAGCTTGTCCATGATGAAGCCGGGGTTCACGCCGGTGCCCACCAGGGCCACGCCCCATTCCTTGGCTTCCGTGTCGAGCTGCTTGCTGATTTGCGGGTGCTTGCGGAAGGGGTAAGCCAGTTCCTCGCAGGTGGAGACCACGCAGCAGCCTGCCTGGACGCACTCGAAGAGCTGGTCAGCCACGTCCTTGAGGTAAGAAGACGTGCAGTGCATCACCAGATCGATGCCCTGGTTGAGCAATTCGCTGCCGTCCGCGGAAACGGTGATTCCCCAGGGCGCATCTTCCGCGCCCACCACTTCTCCCAGGTCTCTTCCCACCTTTGCGGGGTCCTTATCAATCGCGCCGGCAAGCTC
>DATFZR010000285.1:0-3770 GCA_035314265.1 Candidatus Acidiferrales bacterium | reverse complement strand
GACCTCTATTCCCTGGGCGTCACGCTCTACGAGTTGGTCACCGGCCTGCATCCCTTTGAGGGCGACACCGGCTTCACCATCATGAAGGGCCACATTGACGGCACGTTCACTCCGCCGCGCCAGGTGAATCCGAACATCTCGCCCGCGCTCAACGAAGTGATCCTCCACGCCATGGCCAAGGATGCCGACGAACGCTACCAGAGCGCCGCCGATTTCTCCGCCGCGCTCCAGAACGTGAAGGAGATCATCGCGACGTTGCCGATGGCGAGCATCCCTGGCCCTGCCGCCGCGTCTGCCGCGGTCACCACGCCCACGCGGCCCGCGTTCACCCCTCCGCCGCCCGCCCCGCCCGCCGCTCGGCCGACGGCGCCCAGTTCACCGGCCATGGCCGGGCTTTCCCAACCGCAGATGCCTCAGCCACAGGTAGCGCCGCCAGTCCACGTTACTGCGCCCGTAGCGGCGCCGCCTCCCGCGTCCGTGCCCGCCACGCCTGCGTACGTTCCTCCGGCAGCAACGGCGCCGCCGGCTCAGCCCTATGCGCAGGCTCCCTCGGCGCAAACGTCCGGTGCGATCGTGCCTCCGCCGCAAGTTTCCAGCAGCAAGCGCGCCTTCTACATCGGCCTGGGCTCTGCGCTCACCATCCTGCTGATCGTGCTGACGGCCATGAAGCTTCCCGGCGTCTTCAAGGGCTCGCCCGATTCGACTACGCCCGCCCCTGCGCCCACAAAGCCGCAGCCAACCCCTGCACCCACGCCGTCGCCGGACGTCACACCGAATCCCGCGCCAGGCGGCGCCGTCACGCCGGACAACCCGCCGCCCTCATCTCCCGCGGCCGATCCCGCGGCCGCCGCCGCTGCCGCGAAAAAAGCGCGCGAAGCTGCCGAAGCGAAGAAGCAGCAGGACGCCGCCGCCGCGGCTGCCGCAGCAGCCGCTCAAGCCGCCGCCGAAGAAGCCGCCAAGCTCTACGACGAGCAGGAGAACCGCTTCATCCACATGTCCGGGCGCGCCGCGGCGATGAAAACCAGTTTCGAAACCCTGCGCAACCAGCAAGCCGCCGCGGGTTACTCACCGAGCGCGGAGTTCACCAAAGCCGTCAGCACCATGGACCAGTTTCTCGGCCGCGCGGAGGCCGCTCTCTCCAATCACGACGGCGCCACCGCCAAGAAGTACATGGACATGGCCGAACCGCAAATCGAAATCCTCGAGCGCAAATTCGGACGATGATCGTGCGGGACAGGCTGTCCTGTTTACCCTGACGCAGGAAGGACCTGTCTCCCGCCGTTCCGCACAGCCGACATTAGCTATTGCGCGACAACGAACAATGCGCGTAGATTCCATTCTGCCGGCTCGCTCCAGAATTGGGGCGCAGTCGGCCCCGCTTTCTGCGGGGTGCCTTGCGCGGAGGGCACAACAAGCGTGAGTAATCATTTCCACCCGGCTCCTCCGATCGTTCTGACGATCGCCGGCTTCGATCCTTCGGGCGGCGCCGGAACGGCAGCGGACCTCAAGACGCTGGCCGCGCTCAACTGCTACGGCATCGCCGCGGTCACCGCGCTCACCATTCAATCCACGCAAGGTGTCAAGGCCGTGCACTCCACGCCCGCCGCCGCGCTGCGCGCGCAGATCGAAGCGCTGCTGGAAGACTCCGCCATCGCTGCGGTAAAGATCGGGATGCTCGGCAACCGCGGGAACGCCGCGGCTGTCGCGGACATTCTGGAGAAGTCCGCGCTCCCCAACGTGGTGCTCGATCCCGTGATCCGCTCCTCCGTCGGCGACGTCGAGCTGATGGATTCTTCCGGAGTGAAATACCTGCGCGAGGAATTGCTCAAGCGCGCCACACTCGTCACGCCCAACGTGCCGGAGGCGGAGCTGCTGCTCGGCATGGAGATTCGCGACGTGGCTGCGATGGAGGCGGCCGCTCGCGCGCTGGTGGAACGCGGCGCCAGCGCCGCGCTGGTGAAGGGCGGCCACCTGGATAAGCCCGTGGACGTGCTCTTCGACGGCCTGGAAGTGGTGAAGTATGAAGGCGAGCGTGTGCGCAGCGATAACACGCACGGCTCCGGCTGTACGCTTTCCTCCGCCATCGCCGCGCAACTCGCGCACGGAAAGCCGCTGCGCGAAGCCGTACTGCTGGCCAAGGTCTACGTGCAGAAAGCCATGGAGCACGCCTACGCAACCGGCAAGGGCCCCGGCCCGCTGAATCATTTCTTCCGCACGCAGGTCGAATCCGCCACACGCGGCGTCCACGCCGAAGAGCTGCATCCAGTGCAAGTCCCGCCGGCCGAAAGATAACGGCGAAAATCGAAAATCGGCCGGAAGTGCGTTTTATTCTTTGCGCTGCCAGACGATGCGCCCGGCCACGATGGTCGCCATCGGCCCGCCGCGGAAGGTGCGTCCGTCAAACGGTGTGTTGCGGGATTTGCTCGCAGATTCCTGAGCGTGAAACGTCCAGTTGTGTTCGGTCGAGAATAGAGTGAGATCCGCCGGCTCGCCTTCCGCCACGGCTCTCTTCTTTCCCAGCACGCGCGCGGGACCGGTGGTGAACAACTCCACCACGCGCTCCAGCGAAGCGCGCCCGGAATGCAGCAGCGCCTCGAGCGCCAGGCCGAGCGCGGTCTCAAAGCCGGTAACGCCAAACGGCGCGCGGTCAAACTCCACTTCCTTGGACGCTTGCGTGTGCGGCGCGTGGTCGGTGGCGATGGCGTCCACGCTGCCGTCTACGAGTCCTTCGAGCAGCGCTTCGCGGTCCGCGCGCGAGGCGAGAGGCGGGTTCATCTTGTAGCGCGAATCGTAGACCACGTCTTCGTCGATCAGCGTGAAGTGATGCGGCGTCACCTCACAAGTTACGGGAAGCTTGCGGCGCTTCGCCTCGCGCACCAGCTCGAGCGATTCCTTTGCGGACATATGCGCCACATGCAGGCGCGCGCCGGTGAGCGCGCAGATTTGCACGTCGCGCGCCACGCAGATGGCCTCCGCCGCCGCGGGCACGCCGCGCAATCCCAGCCGCACCGACGTTGCGCCTTCGCGCATCACGCCGCCCGCAAAGAGCGACGCGTCTTCGCTGTGCTCGATCACCGGGAGGTCGAGCGAACGCGCGTACTCCATCACCTGGCGCAGCAGCTTCGCCGTGGCGATGGGCTTTCCATCGTCCGTCACCGCGACGATTCCGGCATCCTTCATCGCCGCGATTTCCGCCAGGCTTTCGCCGTGGCTGCCCTTCGACGCCGCTCCGATGGGCCACACGCGCACGCTGGCAGCGGCCGCGGCGCGGTCCAGAATAAAGCGCGTCACCGAAGCGTTGTCGTTCACCGGCTGCGTGTTGGGCATACAGCACACGGCGGTGAATCCGCCGCGTGCGGCCGCGCGCGTGCCCGTCTCGACGGTTTCCGCGGGCTCGTTGCCCGGCTCGCGCAGGTGGCAGTGCAGGTCAATAAAGCCGGGCGCCACGATCAGCCCCGAAGCGTCAATCGTCTCCGTATCCTTGGGGCTGATTTTCGGCGCGACGCTGAGGATGCGGCCGCCCTCGATCAGCACGTCCGCGGGCCCGTCGAAATGCCGCGACGGATCCACCACGCGCCCGTTCACAATCAGCAACTTTCGCTCTGCCATGTCCTTTTATCCTGTCGCTCCGCTGCCCGGCGCGCCGCCCGTGAGCAGGTAGAGCATTGCCATGCGCACGGCCACACCGTTGGTCACCTGCTCGAGCACGCACGACTGCGGCGAATCGGCCACGGCCGGGTCAATTTCCAGCCCGCGGATCATCGGCCCCG
>DATFZR010000284.1:0-2994 GCA_035314265.1 Candidatus Acidiferrales bacterium | reverse complement strand
CGCAGGGAAGCCGGCGCGGGCCGGCCACGGATGATTCGGATCGAGTGAGCAACGCGGCAGAATACTGGATGAAAATGATGCGAGTGATGATGGCGGGCTTGCTGTGCGCTGCGGGGTGGCTTGCGGGGACGGCGCAGGCGCAGGCGCCTGGGAAACCGGCGGCCCCTGGCACAACTGCGCCGGGTCAAGCGCCGCGTCCGATCGCACAGGCGGCGCCCACGCCCACGGTTTCGGTGGACGGCCGGGAAGCGATGTTCACGACGATGTGCGCGTTGCTGGCCTCGGGATTCGAAGCCAACGTCAGCGCCGAGGACTGGAAGCCGCTGCGGGCGCAGCTGCGCGAGCGGATGCAGCACCAGGAAGGGCCCGCGGTCGAGGCCATGCGGCAGTATTACAAACAGCATCAACTGGCGGATGCCAGCCAAACGCTTTCACAATATTTGTGGTTCGGACTGGTGTCCGGGCCGGCGCCGAAGTTTGAGCCCGTGCTGCGGAGGGATGAGCTGCCGCCGGAAGTGATTGCGCTCGAGGGCTTCAGCGAACTGCTCGCGAACTATTATCAGGAGCAGAAAATCGGACAATTGTGGCGGCAAGTGCAGCCGGTGTACACGCGGGAGATCGAGCGGCTGCATGAAGCGGTGACGCAGATTGTTTTCGTGGCTTCCGGCTATACGCGCCAGATCATCGAGCCGGCCAGCGTGCGGACGTTCACGATCGTTGTCGAGCCGCTGGTGGGAAGAATCACCAACGTGCGGAACTATGGCGACCATTACGCGATTGTCTTGAGCGGCGCCGACGAGATTCCCACCGACGTGGTGCGTCACGCCTTTCTGCACTTTCTCCTGGACGGGCTGCCTCTGGCGTACCCGCACGTGGTGGCGACGAAGCGCCCGCTGTTTGAGAAGGCCGCGCTGGCGCCCCGGCTGGCTCCGGATTTGCGGGATGATTTCCCGTCGTTCGTGGCGGAATGCACGGTACGCGCGGTGGAGTTGCGATTGAAGAAGCTGTCGCCGGGCGAACGGGACGCCGCCCTGGATGCGGACGATGCGGACGGATACATTCTGGTACGGCCGCTGTTTGGCGCGCTGCCGAAATTCGAGCAGTCCGAGCCCTCGATGCAACTCTACTTCCCGGATCTGTTGCGGGCCATCGATCTGGCTGCCGAAAGCAAACGGCTGGAGACGGTCAAGTTTGCCGCGGCGGAAAGCGCCTCGACTGCCAGCGATCCGACAAAGCTGGAAGACCTGGCGAGACGGCAAAAGTTGCGGCCAACAACAGTGCCCAATGATCCGGAAGCCATCGCGGCGCTCACCGAGGCGGAGCGGCGCATTGCGGAGAAGAATCCCCGCGCCGCGGAAGTATTATTTCAGAAAGTGCTGGCGAAATATCCGGAGCAAGCTCGGGCATGGTACGGATTGGGAGTGGTGGCCATGATGGAGCAGGACGGCGCGCGAGCGATGCAGATCTTCGAGCGGCTAACGAGCGGAGCCCACGCAGCGACGGACGATCCGCTGGTCCTGACATGGTCGCATGTCTATTTGGGGCGCATTTACGGGAATGAAGAGCAACCGGAGCAGGCCAAGGCCGAATATCAAGCGGCGCTGGCGGTCGAGGGCGGCCCCGAGCAGGCGCGGCAAGCGGCGCAAAAGGGTCTGGCGGGTTTGAGCGCGTCGGGCAAAGGAAAGCCGGCGGAGAGGCCATAACTCGAAAAAGCAGGCGCGCTGCACCGGAAAGACCTATGGATTTAGCTGCGGAAACGGCGAAAGAGGGAGAAGATAGCAGCAGCGCTGAGTGATAGGCTGATCGCGCGTGAGGAATTCATAGAGCCTGGGGACCGGAACACGGAAAAATACTAAATCCTGAGACTGAGGAAATCATAGGGGGTAGTGGACAATGAACGGGAAGTGGAACAGAGCATATGTGGCGATCGTTTTCGCAGGTGCGCTGCTGGGCGCAGGGAGTGTGGCTTCCGCGCAAGGCAGCAACCAGAGCAGCACGGCCGCACAGCCGGTAAAGCCATCGGCCCAGCCTACGCCTGACAACAAGCTGACGCTGGACGATGCGCCGCCTCCGGCGAGCGCGGAGGAAGAAGCGGCCTACAAAGCGTTCACGGACGTAACCCCGACGGATTTCCAGAAGAAGATTTCGGTGGGTGAGGATTTTGCACAGAAGTATCCGAAGAGCCGCTACCTGCCCCTTGTGTATTCGACGCTGACAAACGACTACGTGCAGACGGGTCAGGTTCCGAAAATGGAAGAGATTGGCGAGAAGGAAATCGCGCTGCGGCCGGATGATGTGCTGGTGCTGGCGCTGCTGGGGCAAACGATTCCTCGCGCCCTCAACTCCTCGACGCCCAATCCCGATCAAGAGCTGGATAAGGCGGAAAAATATTCCAAGCGCGCGATCGAACTGACGCCCACGCTGCCCAAGCCGCCTAATCTAACGGACGAAAATTTTGCCACGGCAAAAAACCAGACCCTGGCGATGGCCCATAGCGGGCTGGGGCTGGTATATGTGCGGCGCGGAAAGTTCGCTGAGGCCATCCCGGAACTGGAAGCTTCGGTGAAAATCGATCCGAACCCCGATCCCGTAAACTATTATCTGCTGGGATTGTCCAACGAGAAAACCTCGCATTTCGAGGACTCGCAAGCCGCCTTCAACAAGTGTGCGGCGCTTCCGGGGAGTTTGCAGGCCACCTGCAAGAAGGGCTCGGAAGAAGCCAAGAAACTCTCGGAAACACAGATGAGCGCGCCGAAGTAGCTCCGGTGGATTGCGCGGCGCGGTCGAGCGAACGATGAGCAGGACCGAAGATGCGCAACTCGCGGGGCGGCTGGGGCACAAGTTTGCCGCGCCGGAGCTGTTGGAGCGTGCGTTAACCCACAGTTCGGCGGTGCCGGAATTGCGCGCCGGCCAGGCGGAGCAGACGCCGGGCGAGCTGCCGGCGCAGGATAACGAGCAGCTGGAGTTTCTGGGAGACGCGGTGCTGGAATTGCT
>DATFZR010000283.1:0-6216 GCA_035314265.1 Candidatus Acidiferrales bacterium | reverse complement strand
TCCGCGCGCCCGAAATCCCGCAGGGCTCCATCGTTCTCCAGGTTGCCGCCAACCGCAACGAATCCGACGCGCTCTCGCTCGCCAAGCTTCTCCAGGACAAGGGTTATCCCGCCTTCGTCCTCACCCCCGCGGGAGACGATTGGTACCGCGTACAAGTGGGGCCCTTCGCCGACTCGAAGTCCGCCGACCAGGCTAAAACAGGGTTGGCAAAAGAAGGCTTCAAAGCCATCGTCAAGCGCTGACCCGCCGCGCCGAGGCATCCCAACGAGACCCATCCAGCGCGTCATGCGAGCGAATACAGAATGACTACCCCGCTGCGCTGGACCGCGGCCTTTGTCTCCGGCCTTTCCCTGGCTTTCGCTTTCGCTCCGTACGACATTGGCGTGCTGGCCTGGGTCTCTCTCTCTTTGTTGATCGGCGCCGCCGTGGGCGTGCGTCCCCGCGCCGGGTTCCTGTACGGCTGGGCGCACGGCGTCACTTTCTTCTCCGTCTCCCTCTCCTGGATCTACACCGTGATGCACGTTCACGGCGGCATGGAACCGCCGCTTGCGGCCGCTGTATTCTTGCTTCTGATCGCCGTGCTCGCCGTGTGTCCCGGCCTGTTTGGCGCCGGCGTGGCGTGGTGCGGCCGGCGCTCGGTCACGCGCGCGTGTCTTGCCGTCCCGTTCCTCTGGGTGGTCACCGAGCTCTTGCGGCGTTACGAGCTGGGCCTGGGTTTTCCGTGGAACCTTCTCGGCTACGCGGCCGCCGTGCATCTCGGCCTGCTCCAATTGGTTACCATCACCGGCGTTTACGGACTTTCCTTCGTGCTGGCGGCCTCGAACGCGCTGGTCGCCTGGGTCCTGCTCACCCGCACGCGCAGCGCCTGGCTTACCGGCCTCATCTCCGGCGCGGTGATCGTTTCCGCCGTGCTCGTGGGCGACCAGTTTGTGCCCCTGGAGCAGCCCGAATACGACGCCGTGCTCGTGCAGACCAATTTCCCCCAGTCCACTTCGTATCCGGCTGACTGGCTCGACCGCCATTCCGCCGAGCTCGACGAGCTGGAAACAATGAGCGCCGATGCCGAACGCCGCACCCACGGCGTGGTGATCTGGCCGGAGAGCCCGGCGCCCTTTTACTGGCAGGACCCGCGATTCGCCGCGCGCCTTTCGCGTCTGGCCCTCACCATGGGGAACAATCTGATTGTCGGGGTAGTGGACTGGAAGCCCGGGCCCAACGGCGGCACGCTCGAACCCTACAACACCGCCATTCTCGTGGACCCTGCCGGTCACCGCGTCTTTTCCTACGACAAAATCGAGCTCGTCCCCTTCGGCGAATTCATTCCCTGGCGGCGCTGGCTCACCTTTGCCAACACGATCATCGCGGAGGTTGGCGAGTTTCATCCCGGCAAGCAGTTTTCCGTCGGCGAGCTGCCGGGCGGACGCTTCTCCGTTTTCATCTGTTACGAGGCCGTTATCCCCGACGCGGTCCGCCAGTTCGCCAGGCGCGGCGCTCGCTTGTTCATCAACCTTTCCAACGATGGCTGGTTCGGCCGTTCCGCGGCGCTCGAGCAGCACCTGGCCCAGGTGCGCGTCCGCGCCGTCGAGAATCGCCGCTGGATTCTTCGCGCCACCAACACCGGCCTCACCGTCTCCATCGGGCCCTACGGCCGCGTCGTGGCCGCGATCCCCCCGGACCGCCGCGCCGTTCTGATCGCTCCCTACGCCTTCCGCGACGACATCACCATCTATACGCGCTTTGGCGACTGGCTGGGCTGGCTCTCCATCCTCGTCTCCCTGTGGTTCCTGATCTACAGCGGCCATCACCCCGAAGACGACGAAGAATCAGCAGAACCCGAAGAAGAGCCGGAGCCGGTTCCCGCATAGCGGCGCACCCGTGTGTGTGCCCGCCCAGCCTGCCTTTGTCCTCTCCGTGCCCTCCGTCCCTCCGTGTACTCCGTGTTGTCCTGCCTTTGCCCTGGTCTTTCGCTCTCGCCTTTGCCTTTGCTACCCCCAGGATGTCAAAATAGACTTCCAATGATCCTCGAAGACCTCGAACACCGCGGCCAGGAACTCCGCAAACGCATTGAGTTCCTGCGGAGCTATCTTTGACGCTTCCGGCAGCCGCCAGCGCCTTGCCGCTCTCGAAGAGCAAATAGCCCGCCCCGATTTCTGGCAGAACCAGGAAGCCGCGCAGCGCGTCATGCAGGATCGCAAACGCGCCGATTCCGCCGTCCAGAACGAAGAAAAGCTGATACGCCTGTTGAACGACCTGGAAGGCTATTTCCAGTTGGCTCACGAGGAAACCGACGCGGCCCAGCGCGAAAGCCTGATCGCGGAAATCGATCGCGAGCTGACCGCCGCGGAAATCTGGATCGGCGAGCTCGAAACCGCCACGCTCCTCTCCGGAGAGAACGACCGCCTGAACGCCATCGTCACCATCAAATCCGGCGCAGGCGGCATTGATTCGCAGGACTGGGCCGAGATCCTGCTGCGCATGTACCTGCGCTGGGCGGAGCGCCGCGGCTTCCGCGCCTCCGTTCTGGACACGGCGCCCGGCGAAGAAGCCGGCATCAAGAGCGCCACGGTATTAGTCGAAGGCGAAAACGCCTACGGCCTGCTCACCTCGGAAAGCGGGGTCCACCGCCTGGTGCGCATCTCTCCATTCGATCAGCAGGCCCGCCGCCACACCTCCTTCGCATCCGTGTTCGTCACGCCCGAGGTGGACGACAAGATCGAAATAGACGTAAAACCCGAAGAGATTCGCGTGGACACCTTCCGGGCCGGCGGCGCGGGCGGCCAGAACGTCAACAAAGTGGAGACCGCCATTCGCATCACGCACATTCCCAGCGGCATCGTCGTGCAGTGCCAGAACGAGCGCAGCCAGTTCAAGAATCGCGAAATCGCCATGAAGCTGTTGAAGTCGCGCCTCTACGAACTGGAAATCGAAAAGCGCCAGGAACACACCGACAAGCTCAACGAAGCGAAACGCGGCATCCGCTTCGGCAGCCAGATCCGCTCCTACGTCCTGCAGCCCTACCGCATGGTCAAGGATCTGCGCACGCGAGTCGAAACCGGCGATGTCACCAAGGTTCTCGATGGCGCCATTGACGACTTCATCCGCGCCTTCCTCTTGGCGCGGCGCACCGGCTTCGCCGAACCTATAGAGGTCGAGGCAGACGAGTAGCGCCGGCCTTCAGGCCGGCATCTGCGCTCGCCGGGTCCCGTCACGAGTTCAGCACTTCCCAGTCTTTTTCGTCACAGGCGGGCGCAATGCCGCTATCCGGTGCCTTCGCCGGGCCTCGTGCTCAGCTCCTCAGATCCACGAACCTCGTCTTGGTCAGCTTCAGCACCACGGCAAAAATCATCGCCGTCGAAACGCCAAACATCAGCATCCCGTCCGCCGCCTCCAGCGGTCCCAGCAACCTCCACGCCGGGGTCATAATCAAGTCACCATAGCCGAGCGTCGTGTAATTGACCGCCGAGTGGTAATACGCGATTCCGAACTCCGTAAACTCCCCGCAAATCACGAACAGCACAGCCCACAGAGCTATCTCCAGCAGGTGCGCCGCCAGTGCCAGCACCATGGCAAGCATAACGATGGCCACATCCGCCCAGAACGTGCTCCCCGCCAGGCCCAGTTTTGTCTCACGGCGGACAAACTCCACGGTCGCCCTTCCGGCCAACGCGTGGATGAAGATCGTGGACAGGATTGCGCCTAATCCGACGAGCAACGGAGTCAGCATCGCGACGTGATCCGTGTGTGTCATCCTTCAACTCCTTGCCGTGCCGTTCCCCGGCAATCGCATGTTGCTGTGCAGCCGCTCGGAATTACCCGCCGCCCGTTCGCGTCAGAACCAGGTGCGCGGCGAAAACGTCTTCCACCGCCAGCCCCAGTGATTTGAACACGGTGATCTCCCGTTCATCCCGCCTGGTCGGAAGCTCGCCGAGTTCCGCCGCAATGTGTTCCGCGGTCCAGCGCCCCTCCGCGATTCCCATCACCACGTCGCCCGCCTCTTTCAGCGCCGCCGCCCGCGAATCCACCACCAGCCGCGCGCGCGCCACCAGCACCGGGTCCAGCTCCCGCCACGACGGCAGGCACGCCCCCACGGCAATCACGTGCGTTCCCTCGCCCACCCATTCATTCTGAATCACCGGCGTCGAAGAAGCCGTTACAGCCACCACCACATCGGCCCCGCGCACCACGGCTTCCGCGCTCTCCATCGCGCGCACGCCGGTCTCCTCGGCAAACTGCCGCAACCGGCTAGCCGTCGGACTCCACGCCCGCACCTCGCGAAATTCGCGCACCAGGCGCAGCGCTTCCAAATGGCTGTGCGCCTGCACCCCCGAGCCAAGAATCCCCAGCACTCGCGCATCTTTCCGTGCCAAGTGCCGCGCGGATACCGCCGAAACAGCGGCCGTCCGCGCCTCCGTGATGTAGCGCCCGTCCAGAATCGCCTCCGCGATGCCCGTCGCTGGATCGAGCATCACGATCATGGCCTGGTGCGTGTCCAGGCCGCGCTTCGCATTCGCCGCGCACACCGTCACCAGCTTCGCACCCATCGCCGGAAGCGACGCCACGTATGACGGCATCACCCCGAACAGCGGACGCTCGCCCCCGGGCAGCAGCACCGTTCGCACCGGCTGCACCACGCGCCCCGCTGAAAACTCCACCAGCGCCTTCTCCATGGCGTCAATCAGCCCCGGCATCCGCAGCCGCGCGCGTACCTCACCCTCGTCTAGAAATCGCGGAGTCGTCGCGCCGTGGGCCAGTTGATGCTGATAGTCGTCCGCGTCGAAATAGCCCCGCGACAGCGCGATCAGCCCGTCCGCCCCGATCTGCCACTCCTCGAACCCCGTGATGTTCACGCGGCAGCCGGTCCCGCCCGGTCCCCTGTTGGTGCCGGTCAGAGTCCAGCGGTAGAAGACGCGCCCGCTCCGGGCCAGCAGGCTGTCCATGCGCACCTCCATATCCGGAAACGTGGTCATGAAGCCTCGCGCCACCTCCGTGATGGCGCCGCGCCCCACCGCCGGCTCGCCATCGTTCACCCGCAACGATCCGCCTGGCGCATAGAGCGCAGCCACGGCCCCAGGCTCGCGTCCACACCACGCCGCGGTGTAGCGCCGAGCCAGGTCTTGCAGTTGATCCGGTGCATGCGTCATGCGTTCGTCTCCTGAGCTGAGAGCTGCGTAGAGGCCAGCGTGATTGTATGGGAGCAGGCCAGAGCACGCCAGCCGGGTGGCGCAGCCCTAGCCCAGGCTTGCGGGCTGGTGCCCCCCTCCCCGGCCGTCCGCAGGCACCGTTCAACAGTCGTGCCCGCCCGTCTAATGCTTTCCGCTTGGGAGTCCCGGTCGATCTGCGCTAGCGTAGCCTCGGCAGAGCTTGCATGGACACTCTCACCCCAATTCGACGCATGCCCGGCACCGCTGCCATAAGCCATTTAGAATCTTATGTTTGCGCAAGTGGTGTCTCGGTAAGTCGTTTAGATTCTGTGGTTTGCGCAAAAAGTGGGGGGAGGGGGGTGCGCGACACTTTCGATTCGCCCATTCCTTGGCTGCCCTGCAACTCCCAGTACTTCGGTACGTTGACACCCATTTTTCCCTCTGCTAGCCTGAATTTCTCGTTCTACGCAATGCGCGACCAACGTAGGGTCCTGCTGACCCACCCCAGGAGATGAATTTGAGTTCCAGCGACCGCAATTTTCTGTTTACCTCCGAGTCAGTTACCGAAGGCCATCCCGACAAGATGGCCGACCAGATTTCCGACGCCGTCCTCGACAGGGTGCTGAGCGAAGACCCCATGGGCCGCGTAGCCTGCGAGACCCTGCTCACCACCGGCTTGATCGTCGTCGCGGGAGAAATCACCACCACCGCCAAGTTCGACTACAACCAGCTTGTCCGCGGCGTCGTCCACGATATCGGCTACCGGCATTCCGACCAGGGCTTCGACTCGGAGACCTGCGCGGTCATCTGCTCCGTCAAGCAGCAGTCGCCCGACATCGCCATGGGCGTGGACACCGGCGGCGCCGGCGACCAGGGCCTGATGTTCGGCTTCGCCTGCGACGAGACGGAACAGTTGATGCCGCTGCCCATCACCCTGGCGCACCAGCTTTGCCGCCGCCTCTCGGAAGTCCGCAAGAACGGCTCGCTCGCCTACCTGCGGCCCGACGGCAAGTCCCAGGTCACCGTGGAGTATCGCAATGGCCGTCCCGCGCGCGTGGATTGCGTGGTCGTCTCG
>DATFZR010000282.1:0-7571 GCA_035314265.1 Candidatus Acidiferrales bacterium | reverse complement strand
GATCGCCCTCGTCACCGGTTTTGTCGCCGCCGGAGCGGCCGCGCAGGATTCCGGCGTCACCATCATCAAGAACGCGACGATCCTTACGGTCACCAAGGGCATTATCCAGAACGGCTCCATCCTGATCCGCAACGGCAAGATTGCCGAGATCGGCAAGAGCGTCAAAGAGCCAGCGGGCGCCACGGTGATTGACGGCACCGGAATGTTCATCACCGCGGGAATCATCGATTGCCACTCGCACATCGCCGTCGAGGGCGACGTGAACGAGGGCAGCCTGTCCGTCACCTCCATGGTCGGCGTGGGCGACGTGCTGAACCCTGAAGACATCGACATTTACCGCGATCTCGCCGGCGGAGTCACTTCGGCCAACGTGCTGCACGGCAGCGCCAATCCCATCGGCGGCCTGAATCAAGTAATCAAGCTGCGCTGGGGCAAGACGGCCGAGGAGTTGAAATTCGAAGGCGCGCCTCCGGGGATCAAGTTCGCCCTCGGCGAAAATCCCAAGCGCAACAACTTCCGCCCGCCGCAGGGAATCCCGCAGCGCTATCCCGAAAGCCGCATGGGCGTGATGGACGTGATCCGCCAGGCATTCGTGGATGCCCGCGAATACAAGAAGCAGTGGGACGAGTACAACAAGCGCGTGGCCGCCGGCGACAAGAACGCCATCCCGCCCCGCCGCGACCTGAAGCTCGACCCGCTGGTCGAGGTGCTCGAGGGCAAGCGCTACGTCCACGCGCATAGCTACCGCGCCGACGAAATCCTGGCGCTCATGCGCCTCGCCGAGGAATTCGGTTTCCGCATCCGCACCTTCCAGCACGTGCTCGAGGGTTACCGCGTGGCCGACGAGATGGCCAAGCACGGCGTGGGCGGCTCCACGTTCTCCGATTGGTGGGCCTATAAGGTCGAAGCCTACGAGGCCATTCCCTACAACACGGCCATCATGACCCGCCGCGGCGTGCTCGTCTCCGTCAATTCAGACAGCGCCGAGGAAGCGCGCCACCTGAATCAGGAAGCCGCCAAGATGATGCGCTACGGCGGCCTGACGGAAGACGAAGCCCTCCGCCTGGTCACCATCAACCCCGCCATCCAGCTCGGCATCGACAAGCGCGTCGGCTCCGTCGAAGTGGGCAAGGACGCGGACCTGGTCCTCTTCAATCACCATCCCCTGAGCGTTTACGCCGTCGCGCAGAAAGTATGGATTGACGGGCGCCTCTATTTCGATCGCGATACGGACCTGGCCCAGCGCGCGGCCAACGAGACCGAGCGCAAAGCCCTCATGGCCAAGGAAAAGAAGGCCGCCGAGCCGGAGAAGAAACCCGGCGAAGGGAAGCCCGGCGACAAAAAACCTGGCGACCCAAAAGAAGACAAGCCCAAGGATCCCGCCAAGCCGCAGCAGGAAAACGACGCCACCATCGGGACGCGGGACTGAGGCGGGGATACGAAGGGGACATGAAAATGACCACAGCCCATTTTTCCACTCGAATCGTTCTCGCCGGCATTGCCGCGCTGGCCGTGGCCGCCGGCGCCGCGCTGCCCGCTCACGCTCAGCCTCAAGCGAAGCAGGCCCCAGGCAAAACGTATGCCATCCGCGGCGTCAAGATCACCACGCTCGCAGGTCCGGTGATCGACAAGGGCAACATCGTGATTCGCGATGGCCGCATCGTGGCCATCGGCGCCGATGCAGCCATCCCCGCGGACGCGGAAGTGCTCGACGGCTCCGGCCTCGAAGCCTATCCCGGCATGTTCGACTCCGTGGATCAGGTTGGACTCGAGGAAATCAGCGCCGTCCAGGCCACCGTGGACACGCACGATCTGGGCGAATTCAACCCGCAGCTCCAGGCGGCCACGGCCGTCCATCCCGCGAGCGAACACATTCCCGTGATTCGCGCCGCGGGAGTCACCCACGTGCTTTCCTCGCCCACCACGGGATTCGGCAGCTCTGGAATCATTCTGGGCCAGGCTTCGGCGATCAACCTGGCCGGCTGGACCGTTGAAGAAATGCTCGTGCGCCGCTCCGCCGCCATGGTGGTCAACTGGCCCGACTTCAACACGCGCACATTCGACTTCACCACCTTCAGCGTCAAGGAAAAGTCGTTCACCGACGCGAAGAAGGAGTACGACAAGAAAGTCCAGGAGCTCAACGACTTCTTCGAAGAGGCCCGCCACTACCAGCAGGCCGCGGAGAAAGGCTCCGCGCAGAATTACACGCGCGACCTCAAGCTTGAAGCCATGATCCCCGTGCTCAAGGGCGATCTGCCGCTGCTCGTGCTGGCCGACCGCGCCCGCGAAATCCGCGGCGCCGTCGAGTTTTGCGACAAACAGAATGTGCGCCTGATCATCGGCAGCGGCGCCGAGTCCATGAAGGTGAAGGACCTGCTGAAGTCCAAGAACATTCCCGTTATTCTCGGCCCCACCCTGCGTCTTTCAGACAACGAAGACGATCCCTACGACAAGTTCTTCACCCTGCCCGAGGATATGCAGAAGGCGGGAATCCGTTACGCTATCGCATCCTTTGACCTGCAGTTCGTGCGCCGTCTCCCGCAACAGGCCGGCAATGCCGTCGCCTACGGCCTGCCGCATGAAGAAGCCCTCAAGGCCATCACTCTCTATCCGGCGCAGATCCTGGGCCTCGATAAGGACCTCGGCACGCTCGAGACCGGAAAGATCGCCAACATCATGATCACCAACGGCGACCCGCTCGAGCTGCGCACCGAAGTGAAGTACATCTATATCGACGGCAAGCCCACCTCCACCGACAATAAGCACAAGCAACTCTACGAGAAATACAGCAAGCGCCCATAGGCTCAGCGAACACGGGCGTAACTGGTAGGGGCGGCCTCGGTCTCCCGGCCCCGTAGTGCCCGTCCATGCCGTGGTAGTGGCCCGCCGCGCCCGGCGCTCCGCGGCCTTTCCGTTTCCCTCGCGCTGGGGGTACACTAGCTCCCCTTCGGCGCCCATGAATCGCGAGTATCACCGCTGGTATAGCCCGCGGCTCGGCAAGGACATGCAGCTCCTGGTGTTCGGCCACGCCGGGACCCCGGTGCTCGTCTTTCCAACCTCGCTCGGCAGGTTCTTTGAATACGAAGACCGCGGGATGATCGCCGCCACCAGTTGGCGCTACGATTCCGGCGCCATTCAGGCCTACTGCGTGGATAGCGTGGACGACGAGAGCTGGTACAACAAGCGCATCCACCCGCGGCACCGCCTCGAGCGCCACCTGGCCTACGAGGCCTATCTGCTCGACGAGGTCGTGCCGCTGATCCACGTGAAGAACCCGGCGGCGCGGCGGATCGGCGTCACCGGCTGCAGCTTTGGCGGCTACCACGCCATGAATTTCGCGCTGCGCCATCCCGATCTGGTGAGCGGCGTGGTGAGCATGGGCGGCGCATTCGATATCCAGCAATTCCTGGACGGCTACTACGATAACGATTGCTATTTCCAGTGCCCCACGCACTTCCTGCCCAACATGCACGACTCGTGGTACCTGGACCGCTACCGCGCGATGCGCATCGTGCTCGGCACGGGCGACCACGATATGTGCCTGGGCGAAAACCGCCGCCTCTCCGGAATGCTCCACGATAAGGGCGTGCCCCATTGGCTGGACGTGTGGGGCGACGGCACAGGCCACGACTGGCCCTGGTGGCAGCGCATGGCCCAAAAGCATTTCGCATGACCGATTTGTGTTTGTAGCGCAGGGCATAGCCCTGCGGCTGGTCCCAGGCGACGGCAGGAAACAACCGCGGGGCTACCGCCCCGCGCTACAAGTTCTCGGGTAGAGGGAGGCGCACCATGAAGCGCATCGGCGTCCTGTTCGGCATGGAGGAGACGTTTCCTCCCGCGCTCATCGAGCGCATCAACTCGCTCAAGGCCCCCGGCGTTACCGCGGAGATGGTCAAGACGGGTGGCGTGGTGATGGCCCAGCCTTCCGGCTACCGGGTGATCATCGACCGCATCTCGCAAGACATCCCCTTCTACCGTTCCATGCTGAAGAACGCGGTGCTGAACGGCACCATCGTGCTGAATAACCCGTTCTGGTGGAGCGCCGACGACAAGTTCTTCAACTACGCGCTCGCCTCGCGCATCGGCGTGGCCACCCCGCGCACCGTGCTGCTGCCGCACAAGAAGCATCCGCCCGACACCACAGACCGCTCCATGCGCAACCTCACCTACCCGCTCGATTGGGACCAGGTTTTCTCCTACGTCGGCTGGCCCGCGTTCCTCAAGCCGCATTCCGGCGGCGGCTGGAAGCACGTCTACAAATGTCACGACGCCGAGGAGTTCTTCCAGGCCTACGACAAGACCGGCGACCTCTGCATGACGCTCCAGGAAGGCATCGAGTTCGAAAGCTATTTCCGCTGCTACGTGATCGGGCAGGAGAACGTGCACGTGATGCAGTACGATCCGCGGGCGCCGCATGCCGAACGCTACGTAAAGTCGCCGGCGCCCGTGCCCCCCGCTCTCCACGACCGCATCGTGGACGACGCGCTCAAACTGTGCCACGCGCTCGGTTACGATATGAATACCGTCGAGTTCGCCGTCCGCGGCGGCATTCCCTATGCGATTGATTTCTTGAACCCGGCGCCGGATGCCGACTATCATTCCGTAGGCGCGGAAAACTTCGAGTGGGTGGTCAACGCGGTGGCCGAACTGGCGGTCCGCGCCGCCCAAAGCGAAGCGAACCCCGCCGCTGAACTGCGCTGGGCGCCCCTGCTGCGCGGCGTGCATCTGGGCGCGCGCGCGGCTACGCGCTAGGAGCCTCGGACCCGAACGATATGATTTCCCTGGGGAGCAATACAAAAAGAGAAACCGGCATGAAGCCCAGTTTCACCATCGGCATCGAGGAAGAATATCAAACGGTGGATCCCGGCACGGGAGAGCTGCGCTCCCACATCCACACGGAAATCCTCGAGAAGGGCAAGCGCCTGCTCTCCGAACAGGTGAAGCCGGAGATGCACCAGTCCGTCGTCGAAGTGGGCACGGCGGTCTGCGCGAACATTCAGGAAGCCAAGACGGACCTGATCAAGCTGCGCCGCCAGATGGTCGAACTCGCCCAGCAGAACGGCCTGGCGCTGGCCGCGGCCAGCACCCATCCCACCGCCGACTGGCGCACGCAAGAGGTCTATCCCGATCAGCGCTACTACGACATCGTGGAAGACATGCAGATGGTGGCGCGCGCCAACCTGATTTTCGGCCTCCACGTCCACATCGGCATTGAGGACCGCGAAACCGCCATCCACCTGATGAACGTCGGCCGCTACTTCCTGCCGCACCTCCTGGCGCTTTCCACGAACTCGCCGTTCTGGATGGGCATGAACACGGGCCTCATGTCCTACCGCTGCAAGGTGTTCGACAAGTTTCCGCGCACGAACATCCCCGAGACCTTCCCAAGCTGGGGCGAGTACGAGAATTTCGTCAAGCTCCTCGTCAAGACCGGATGCATAGACAACGCCAAGCGCATCTGGTGGGATATGCGCCCGCACCCGCATTTCGACACGCTCGAGGTGCGCATCTGCGACCTGCCCATGCGCGTGGAAGAAACCATCGCCATCGCCGCGCTCATCCAGGCCACTTTCTTGAAGCTCTACACCCTGTTTTCTTCAAACCAGACCTTTCGCCCCTACCGCCGCGCCCTGATCATGGAAAACAAATGGCGCGCCGCGCGCTACGGGCTCAACGGCAAGCTGATTGATTTCGGCAAGCAGGAAGAAGTGCCCGCCCGCGACCTGATTCTCGAGTACCTCAGCTTCGTGGACGAGGCCGTGGACGAACTCGGCAGCCGCCAGGAGATCGAGGGCATCTACGACATCCTCAACCGCGGCTCGGGCGCCGATCGCCAGTTGCGCGTCTACCGGGAAACCGGAGACTTCAAAAAGGTCATGGATTACGTCATCGAAGAAACCCGGGCAGGCCTCTTCCAGCCCGCCCCCAGATCCGCGGGGGCCACCTAGTGCCTGCTTCGCAGCCGTCGTCGCCGTCACGCTCGTCTTCATTCGATCCGGAATACACGCCCGGCGCGCGCAACGCCGTCCGCGTGTGCCTGTGCATCAGTCCGCGCGAAAAAGTCACCATCATCACCGACCGCGAGACGCAGGAGATCGCCCGCAGCATCGCCAGCGAAGTTGCCGAGGTCGGCGCGCAGCACCACGTGTGGACGCTCGAAGACGAAGCCGAACGCCCGCTGCGCCACATGCCCCAGCCCGTCCTGGACGATCTGGAAACCAGCCAGGTGAGCGTGTTTGCCGCGCAAGCGCAAACCGGCGAGCTCACCTCGCGCATGGAGATGACCGCCGTGGTGAATCGCCGGCGCATCCGCCACGCCCACATGGTCAACATCAAACGGCAAATCATGCTGGAAGGCATGCGCGCCGATTTCGGCAAGGTGGACGAGCTCAGCCGCCGCGTGTGGGAAATGGCTGGGCGCGCCCAGCACGTCCGCGCGGAAACGCCCGCGGGCACGCGCATCCAGGCCGACCTGACCTCGAAGTACAAGTGGATCAAGACCAGCGGCATCATTAGCCCCGAGAAGTGGGGCAACCTGCCCGGCGGCGAAGTGTTCACTACCCCCGCGGAAGTCAACGGCACCTTCGTGGTGGATGGCGTCGTGGGCGACTACCTCTGTGGCAAGTACGGCAAGCTCGATTCCGAGCCGCTCTCCATCCGCGTGGAAGGCAATCGCGTGAAAGAGATTCATTCCGATAACCACAAGCTCGAAGACGAATTCTGGACCTACACGCACACAGACGAGAACAGCGACCGCGTAGGCGAGTTCGCCATCGGCACCAACATCGAGTTGAAACACGTGATCGGCCACATCCTCCAGGACGAAAAGCTGCCCGGCGTCCACATCGCCTTCGGCAATCCCTACGGCGAACACACCGGCGCCGAATGGTATTCCGGCACGCACATAGACGTGGTTGGCACGCGCTTCAGCATCTGGCTGGACGACAAGCAAATCATGCAAGAAGGCAAGTTCCTGATCTAGTAGGACAGGCATTTCTGCCTGTCCCCTAGCCCGATTCCACCAGCCCACGTCCTACCGCCGACTTCCAGCCGGCTCTTTCTTCCCTCTTTTCGCAGCACCGGCCTTCAGGCCGGCTCCTCCCCCGCCGTCATTCCAAGGCCTCCCGGCCGACGACCCTGCTTCCGCCACCGAAGCCATAACACGCTAGCCAAATTTTTCGGTATCCTACCCCCGCGAACCACCATGATCCCCGCCCTTCGCAACCGCTTCAACAGCTCCTACACTCCGGAGAAATACGCAAACTTCCTCTCCACCCTCGATTCCGCCTGCGGCACCCACGTGAAATTCCGCGTCTGCGAAACCCCCTGCTTCTTCCCCCGCCAGTTGGTCGAACGACTCGCCATCGCCGGCCGCGAAATGATCCATCAACTCGTGGACGACCCGGCGTACCGCGCCGCCTCGAACGCCGCGATCCCCGCGGAATTCAATGTACCGAATGAATCACCGCGCCCCCTCTTCATCCAGGCCGACTTCGGCCTCGTCCGTTCCGCCAGTGGCGAATACGAGCCGCGCCTCGTGGAAATCCAGGGTTTTCCCTCGCTCTACGCCT
>DATFZR010000281.1:0-14393 GCA_035314265.1 Candidatus Acidiferrales bacterium | reverse complement strand
AGCAAAAACGGCGGAAACCTGGCCGAGAACGGCAGCGTGAGCTGGCAGTTCCACCGCAAGGGCGACATCTCCGTAGGGAAAGAAGCGGCGGACGAAGACAAGCTGATGGGCCTGGTGCTGGAAGCAGGCGCGGAAGATCTGAGGGACGACGGCTCGTCGTGGGAAATCGTGACGCCGCCGGAGGCGTTCGAGGCCGTGCGCGACGTGCTGACGAAGGCGGGAATCACGCCGGCGTCGGCGGAAATCTCCATGCTGCCGCAGAACTACGTGAAGCTCGTGGGCTCGCAGGCGCAGCAGATGTTGCGGCTGATGGAAACGCTCGAGGAACACGACGACGTGCAGCAGGTCTATTCGAATTTCGACGTGGACGAGAAGGAAATCCAGGCGGCGGTCGGGGCGAACTGAAGGGTCACACGCCCCGCTTCCCGCCCTTTGCGGCCAGAGTCCCGCGCAGTACACTGCCCACATGGCCCCACATGGCCCCCACACATCATTGATTTCGCGGCAGGCAGCTGCTGCAGGACCAGCGGACCGCACGGCTGAAGTCCCATCAGCTACGTCCTCGCGCGTGTTGGGGCGCGTGTTGGGGCGGGTGTTGGGAATCGACCCGGCAGCGGCCGGCGCCACGGGCTACGCCGTGGTGGAAACCGATGGGCGTGCGTGCCGCGTCCTACACTATGGCGCCGTGAAGCCGGTGCGTGGACTGAGTCCGGCGGGGCGGCTGGAGGGCATTCACCGGCTGGTGGCGAAGCTGCTCGAGGATTTTTCGCCGGGGGCCGTGGCCGTGGAAGCGCCGTTTGCCGCGCTGAACGTGAGGACCGCGCTGCTGCTGGCCGAGGTGCGCGGCGTGGTGCTGCTGGCCGCGGAGCAGGTGCACGTGCCTGTGGAAAGCTATTCGCCGCGCGAGATCAAGGCGAGCGTGGCGGGGTACGGGCAGGCATCCAAGGAACAGGTGCAGGTGATGGTGCGGTCGCAATTGCAGATGGACGAATTGCCACAGCCGCACGACGCGGCGGATGCGCTGGCCGTGGCGCTGTGCCACATTCACAGCCAGCGCGCGCGGGCGCGTGTGGCTCGGGCGCTTGCGCCGGGCAGGAACGGCAATAGCAGCAACAATGGCAGCAACAACGGCAGTCACGGCGGCAATAACAACAGAAAGAGCGCGTCGTCCTCCAGTATGGGAGCCGGCCGGCTGCGCGCATCCTGAACCCGCGCGGCGCGAAGAACATCCGGAGCACTCCTACAAAAATCCCTATGCGGCGTGCGTGGATCAATTTCAAGTTGAGGCGCGGGATGGAAAGCCGCAGGGCTACCGCCCTGCGCTACAGGGCGTTTTTGTGCCTTGCTCTGCTCGCCGCGGCGGCGGCGCCCTTCGGCGCGCCGGCGACGGCGCAATCGGCGAGAGGGGCGACGAACGGCGCCGTGATCATGTTTCGCAAAGTGTTCAAATCCAGCTCGCCCGAGTTCACTGAAATCCACGTGCCCGAGAACGGCCATGGGACCTGCGACCAAAGAAGCCTGGACGAAGAGCCGGACCCGCAAGCGATGGAGATCAGCCAGGCGCTGCGCGGGCGCATCTTTGCGCTGGCCGGGGAGCTGCACAACTTCCGGGGGCTCTCGCTGGACGTGAAGCGCCGCATCGCGAACCTGGGGGAGAAGACGTTCCGTTACGAAAAGGGCGGCGAAGTGAACGAGGTGAAGTTCAACTACACGCTGAATTCGAAGGCGAACCAACTGCTACAAATCTTTGAGGGTCTGGTGCGCGAGCAGGAAGATCTTGCCGTGCTGCAGCGGCGCATGAAGTACGACCGCCTGGGCGTGAACGAGGCGCTCGTGCAACTGGATGACGACGTGCGCCACCAGGCCGTGGCCCAGCCGGAGCGCTTCCTGCCACTGCTCGAGCAGATAGCCGGCGATTCGAAATTCCTGGAGATTGCGCGGCAGAAGGCTCGGGCGCTGGTGGATACGATTCGGGCCGGGGGGCATTGAGGGCGGGGTTCCGGGGGTGAGGCCGGTTCTGATGACCTCGGGGGAAGGCCCACGGTCAGAAGGGCACTGACCGTGGCTACCCGTTCACCGACGGGCTTGACGCGCGGGCAGCGCGGCGCGACCATTGGGTCCTGTGGCCGACGCAACCCGCCCTCTAAAGGCGCCATCCAAGTGTGTGTTCAGTTGGAAGGGAAGGTAGCCATGTTCCGCCGAATACTCACCTCTGTCGCTCTTCTTTCCGCGTTCGGCCTGTTTGTGGCAGCGCCTGCGGCACGCGGCGCGGAGTTGAGCCACGTCCGCATCGTGCGGTTGAGCTACACGGCCGGCGACGTGCAATGGCGTGTGGATGGAGGCTCCTCCTGGCAGAAGGCTGTGGTGAATACCCCTCTGCGCGAAGGGATGGAGCTGGCCACCCGGGACGGGCGCGCCGAGGTGGAGTTTGAGAATGGCGCGATTGCCTGGATGGCTTCGAATACGGTGATGGAGCTTTCGCAGCTCGCGCTGGACGATGGCGCGAAGCTATCGCTACTGACGGTGATGCAGGGCACGGCGACGTTTTATGTGAATCCCGACAGGGACGACTCCTTTGCGGTGCAGGCTGGGCAGTTGCAGATTCACCCTCCGGGGAAGGCGCGGTTCCGCGTGGACGTGTTTGACGATGGGGCCTCCGTGAGCGTAATGCGGGGCACTGCGGACGTGGACTCGCGCGACACGACGTTCCATGTGAACAGCAAACGCACGCTGGCGTTCCACAGTGGCGAAGTCTCCGATGGCCTGCTCGAGGCCAATCCCCACGGAGATGCGTGGGACCGCTGGGTCTCGGACCGCGACAGCGCCGTTGAAGGCGCACGCGCAAACACCTCGAACTACCTGGATTCTCCCTTCGGCTACGGCCTCGCGGATCTGAGCTTTTACGGCGGATGGGTGAACCTGCCGGGCTACGGATACGGCTGGCAGCCGTACGGCGTGGGCCTGGGCTGGTCTCCGTTCTACAACGGATATTGGTCGAACTTCGGCGGGTTCGGTCCCACGTGGGTGAGCGCCGAGCCCTGGGGCTGGGTGCCGTATCACTATGGAGGCTGGGTGTTTTCTCCGGGGTACGGCTGGGTGTGGGCGCCTACGAACTCGTTTGTGTGGAGTCCGGCGACGGTGGCGTTTGTGCGCACGCCCACGGGCACGATTGGCTGGGTGCCGCGCAATCCGCGGGAGACGACCGCCGGCACGCCCGTGAATATGTCGCGCGCCCTGGTGACCAACTCGGCGGAAGGGATCGCGTCGCGTTCCGCCAATTCGATTCTGCGCGGCTCGGCCACTGCGGGCTCGCGTCCGGTGAGCGAAGCGGGTGACGCGGCACTCGTGCGTTTCTCGCAGCAGGCTTCGCTGGCCGCGCAGTCACCGGCGGCCGCCGCGCCGAGAAGCTTTGTGGCTGCGCAGAGGATGCCGGCGGGAGGCGCGCCGAGAAACGCCGGCGCCGGATTGCTTGGGGGGGCCGTTCCGCGGTATCAAGCGCCTTCGATTTTCCATTCCGGCCACGGTACGACCCCGGGCGGCGGGTTTAGCGCGCCGGTAACTGGGCCTTCCGTCAGTGGGAATTCGCACACGAGTTCCGCGACCACGTCACCAGCCGGCGGGGGCCATAGCGGCGGCGCGATTTCGGGCGGGGGCGGCGGGCACGGAAAGCCGTGAGGGCCGCGGGAACTTCCAGGTCCAGGTAGCTGCCGTCAGTAGTTTTTCATGCCGCAGATCTTGCATTCCGCAGTTCCCTTTGCGATAACCTCGACAGAAGGCCAGCGGTCAGCACACCAAATCACGACACCACAACTCCCGCGTAGCCGACCACACGATCGTAATCGCCGCTCACTTCAGCGGAGGTCGCGTAGCGCAACAGTTCCGCGCGCGTGGCGCCGAGTTGTTTCGCGGCCACCAGCATGGTGACTGCCGGACCGTAGCCGCACATGGAGATGCTTTCCCGGCGGACGACGTCGTAGAGGCCGCGGGGATCGAGCGCCAGAATGGGTTCGATGGCGCGTGCATCCTTCTGCCGCGTGATCTGGTCGCTTTCGTAGTGATTCATGTCGGAGCTGGCGATGACTAACGCTGGTTCCTTGTGCGTGGCGATCACGGCGGCGACGGCGCGGCCCAGATCTTCGAATGCCTGGAAGCGGTCTGTGCCCAGCGCGATGGGAACGAAACGGAAGCCGGGCGCGATTTTCTGCAGGAATGGCAATTGGACTTCGATGGCGTGCTCGGGGGCATGAGCGACCGCGTCTTCCCGCAGCAACGGGCAGGCGCGCGCCAGCGCCTCGGCCAGCGGGGTGTCCACCTGGGCATCGCCCAGCGGAGTGCGCCACGCGCCTTCACTCAGAATCGCCAGAGGCGCGCCCTGCCGGTAGTGGCGCGGGCAGAGGATGATGAAATGCTGCGGGAGATCGAGACGAGAGAAGACTTCTCCTGCGACGGCGCCGGAGTACATGTATCCGGCGTGGGGCACGATGCAGCCGAGAGCGCGCAGGGGAGCGACTTCGATTTTCGGATCGACGCCGTCCTCGACTGCGGAGCGGGAGGCATCCTTCGGGCCAGCCGAGCGGCTCACGAAGCTGCTCACCTCGCGCGCCAACTGCGCGGGATCGCGCGGGTAGAAGGTTCCGGCAACGGCGGGTTCGCGAATCATGGAGCGCTCTGCCCGATGCTACCGGGCAACGTATCGTTCAGGCTGGCGAGCGTACGAATTCTATTACAGGCGGGCGATGGCGTGCTGGGGCGTTGGGGCGCCAGATACCGGAAGGGACGTCAGATTGGCTTCGAGGGTCTGCCCTTGATTCTGACGGCTACGGTCGTGCCGGGACTGCAAAACACCTCGACGCGGTCTCCGTATTGATAGCCGCCGGCGTTCAGCAGGTCCAGCACGTGGGGTTTCAACTGCACGGCATACTGGAAGGTCCACATCATTTTTTCGTTTTCGACGTTTTGCACGATCATCTGGGCCAGGTTGAAGGAGACGACGCGGCCCTTGTAACGATCCATCGGCGGCCTCTGCTTTTTGACTATGGTGGGCGTTGATAGCGCGACAACCGGCGGGGTTGGGCTGGAGCTTTGCCGCGCAGCGAGCGGCGCCACGGCGCCCGAAAGCAGCGCCAGGGATGCGATAACCGCGGTGGTGATGCGCTTAGTCATCCATGTTTTCCACGCTGATCTTCAGCGAACGGAGGAATTTGATGTCCTGGGCGGTCATCTGCATGCGCTCTTCATCGGTTTCGTCGTCCAGGATTTCGTCGTCCACGCGGATGCGCAGGGAATCGAGGAAGCGGCGGTCCTGCACGGTCATGCGCACGGGCTTCGATTCGCGGGGCGCGAGGCCGATGGTGGCGTCGAGTTTCAGCACAATGTCAAAGCCGGCCGAGCGCACTCCGCCGATGGCCTTCTGGATGCGCTCTGAATCCGAAACTGCCTCGTTGATGGCGCGGCCAAGTTCGCGGAGCACCTGCTTGAGGTTATCGTCAAGCTGCACGTCGGGCCTCCCGAGTACAACTGTGCCATTTTAGTGCCGCGCGGCGGAGGGTACAAGCCCGTAGGTTACCGGGGGTTTACAGAGCGGCAACGTATGGGCAAGATGGGGGTTAGTGGCCGGCGGCGAGCTGTTCTGCAGCACAAAACGCCGGACGACGGCGGGACTGCGCTACAATCGCAAATATGGGCGGGCAGTTCTTTGTGGCGCTGTGGCGGGCGCTGGTGACGTTTCTCGAGACGCTGTGGCGGGTGACTCGCCAGCTTTTGCACGAGGTCGCGGGAACGGCGTTTCTGCTGCTGGCCGCCAGCGGAGCGCTCTCCACCTGGCGCTACTGGAAGTCACGCCCGGCAATGCCGCCGCCCGGCTCGGAGCTCTGGTCTGTGGGCGTGGCGGTGACGTTTACGCTGGCGATGGTTGCATTCTCGGTGGCTTCGTTTCGCAGCGCGCGCCGCGTGCGCTGAGTTCTCGCGCACCCAGCAGATGGCCGGATGACCGGAAAATGACCACAAAACCCACGCAGCCCCCCGGCGTTTCCCCCGAGAAGCCCGGGAAAGGGGAGAGACAGGAAGAGTTCCGCACGCTCTCCGGGCTGCCGCTCGAGCGCCTCTACACGCCGGAAAACCTGGCCGGCACGGACCCGGAGACCGCCATCGGCTATCCCGGCGAATTCCCCTTCACGCGCGGCGTTTATCCCACGATGTATCGCGGCCGGCTGTGGACCATGCGCCAGTACGCGGGATTCGGCACCGCCGCGGAGACGAACCGCAGGTTCCGCTACCTGCTCGATCAGGGCCAGACCGGGCTTTCCGTGGCGTTCGATCTGCCGACGCAAATCGGACTCGACAGCGACCACACGCTCGCGCTGGGAGAAGTGGGCCGCGTGGGCGTGGCCATTGACTCGCTCGAAGACATGCTCGCGCTGTTCGAGGGCATTCCACTCGAGCGCGTGTCGAGCTCGATGACCATCAACGCCACCGCGTCGATCCTGCTGGCGCTCTACGTAGCCGTGGCCAAACGCCAGGGCGCCGATGTGAAGCGCCTGGCCGGCACCGTGCAGAACGACGTGCTGAAGGAATATATCGCGCGGGGCACCTACATCTATCCGGTGAAGTCGGCGATGCGCATCGTGACGGACATGTTCGCCTGGTGCCGCACGGAAGCGCCCAACTGGAACGTGATTTCGATTTCCGGGTATCACATCCGCGAGGCCGGCTCGACGGCGGATCAGGAAGTGGCCTTCACGCTGGGCAATGCCATCGCCTACGTGCAGGCGGCGGTGGAGGCCGGGCAGCAGGTAGACCAGTTTGCCTCGCAACTCTCTTTCTTTTTCAACGCGCACAACGACCTGCTGGAGGAAGTGGCGAAATACCGCGCGGCGCGGCGGCTGTGGGCGCGCGTGCTGGAGGAGCGCTTCCATGCGCGCGACCCGCGCTCGCTGCTGATGCGCTTCCACGCGCAGACGGCAGGCTCTTCGCTGACGGCGCAGCAGCCGGAAAACAACCTGGTGCGCGTGGCCATCCAGGCGCTCGCCGCGGTACTGGGCGGATGCCAATCCCTGCATTGCAACGCGCTCGACGAGGCGCTGGCGCTGCCCACGGAGCAGACGGCGCTGCTGGCGCTGCGCACGCAGCAGATCCTGGCGCACGAGACGGGCGTGGCCAACACGATTGACCCGCTCGGCGGCTCCTATGCCATCGAGGCGCTCACATCGGAAATCGAACGCCGCGCCACCGAATACTTGCGGCGCATTGACGCGCTGGGCGGCATGCTGCGCGCGGTCGAGCAGGGCTACGTGCAGGCGGAAATCCAGAAGGCGGCGTTCGAGTACCAGATGTCTGTGGAGCGCGGGGAACGCGTGGTGGTGGGCATGAACCGGTTCCAGACCGAGAATGATCCGCCGATTCCCCTGCTGCGCATCGATCCGGAAATCGAACGGACGCAGGTGGAGCGCCTGCGCGCACTGCGGGCGCGCCGCGACTCGGCCAAGACTGCCGCGGCCATCGCGGAAGTGGAGCGCCGCGCCCGAGGCGCCGAAAACCTGATGCCCACCGTGCTGGCCGCCGTCGAGGCGTATGCGACGGTGGGCGAAATCGCGGACGCGTTGCGCCGCGTGTTTGGCGAGTATGAAGAATCCGTCGTCGTTTGACCTGCCCTTCGCCCGTGGAAGCGGCAGGGCCGGACGCTCCGGACGGCTTTCCGCTCAGAAGCGGGTGGTGACGGCGGCAGACGCGGTGCGGTTCATCGATGCGGCCGGTTATTGCCTGCTGTTTCCCGTCCAGGGATTGCCGCTGCCTTCGCTCTACTACGCCTGCGCTCGGCGCGAGTGCACCACCTGGGACCAATACTGCCTGCGCATCTGGAAATGGAAGGATGAATTCGGCAGGCAGCGCCGCGCGTTTTACACGAAATACTTCAAAGGGCGCGGGACGTTTATTTCGTTAAAGCTATTGCCGCACTTTCTGGCCGGGGAAGGGAGCGCGTTTGGCCCGGGCGATTTCGACCGCGCCTACGCCGCCGGGCGCATCACCGCCGACGCGCGCACGATCTGGGCCGCGCTCGCCGGGCACGGCCCGATGGCCACGCTCGAGCTGCGGCACGCGTGCCGGTTTGAGACGACGGCCGGAAACCGCCGCTTCAAGAAAGGCATGCTGCAGCTCTCGAGGCTGCTGCTGGTGGTGCATTCCGGCGCGGAGCAGGAAACGGGCGCGTGGGCGTCGTCGCGCTTTGAATTGACGGCCCGGGCGTTTCCGGCGGCCGCGGCCAGCGCGCGGCAAATCGAGCCGGCCGCCGCGCGGCGCGTGCTCGCGGCGAAATACATGGAGTGGCATCCGCAGGCGGATGCGCGGACGATTGCGCGGCTGTTCGGATGGTCGAAAGCGGAGGCGGCTGACGCAATGGGAGATCGTGAAGCGTGATGGCGAGAGTTCCCGCCGTGCGGCTCGTCCTGGCATCGGCATCGCCGCGCCGCGCGGAGATTCTGCGCGACGCGGGGTTCGCGTTTGAAGCGCGCCCGGCGAATGTGCATGAGTCCGCGCGCAAGGGAGAAACGCCCGCGGAGCACGTAAAGCGCCTGGCGCGGGAAAAGGCGCTGGCCGCGTCGCTCGGCATCGAGGGAGACGCGGTGGTGATCGGCGCAGACACCGTGGTGGTGGCGGGGCGAAAGATCCTGGGAAAACCGAAGTCGCGCGGGGATGCGCGGCGCATGCTGCGGCTTCTTTCCGGGCGCAGGCACCGCGTGCTCACCGGACTTGCGATTCTCCGCGTGGTGCGCCAGCCCGGGGCGCATCGCTGGCGTCGCTTTGGCTTTCTGCGGAGCGAGGTGGAGAGCACCAACGTGTGGTTCGCGCGCCTGAGCCACCGCGAAATTGATGAATACGTGGCCACCGGCGAGCCCGACGACAAGGCCGGGGCCTACGCAGTGCAGGGCCGGGGCGGCAGGTTTGTGATGCGCATCGAGGGGTGCTACTTCAACGTGGTGGGGCTGCCGCTGGCGCGGCTCTACCGCATGCTGCAAATGACGGTTCCCAAACCGCAAGACCCGGCCAAAAACAAAAGGCGTCCCGAGCCTGCGGGACGCCGGAGAAAAGCCTGATTTGAATGTCGCGCCCTGGACCTTCTCAGTGCGGAGTCTGCGCCGGGGGATTCTGCGGCGGCGTTTGCTGCTGCGGTGGAGGTTGCGGCGGCTGCTGGGTGCCCGACATGCCTTCCTTGAAGCTGCGGATGCCCTCGCCCAGGCCCTTCATCACTTCGGGGATTTTCTTCCCGCCAAACAGCAGCACCACAATGATCAGGATGATAAACAAATGCATGGGAGCAAACAGTTCCATACGCCATCCTTCGCGGGCCGGCCAGCCGCTGACCTCAGGCCGGTAGACCCTCAATAAGCGCAGTATAGCATGCGAGGCGCTGGGGGCTGAAAGCCCAGGGTCAACGTTGCCAACGTTGCCAACGTTGCCCGGGGTTGCCGGGCCGCCTTGGCGCCGGGGAGCACCCGTTCCCGCCTGAACCTACTCCGCCCCGGTCTTCGGCTTCCGGCCGTGCAACGCCTTTCGATACTTTTCCAGGTTCGCCTGATAGTCCTTCTTCTCGTCTTCGTCCGATAACTCGATGGCTTGCTCTTCCGTTTTCACCGCGTCTTCGTACTGCGCATTGGCGTAGAAGGCTTCGGCCAGGGTGTCTAGATGTCCCGGCTCGGGATTCTCGCCCTCCTGTTTGATGGCTTTGCGAGCGTAATCGAGCGCGGCGGCCGGATTGCGAATCGCGGGGTCTTCGCTCGTCGCGTAGGTCCAGGCGGCACCGTTCATGGCGTTGGTGTTCCCTTGCTCGGCCGCCTTGATGTACCAGGAGAGCGCCTGCGCCGCGTCTTTCGTCAGCCCATATTGCCCGTTGCCGTATAGCGAGCCAAGGTGATAGGCGGCATCCGCTTCACCGAGTTCAGCGGCTTTGCGGTAGTCGGCCAGAGCAGCCGGGTAGTCTTTCAGCCTGCCTTGCGCGATTGCCAGGTTGTTCCAAAAGAGGCCCGACTTCGGCTGGTAGGTCACTGCATCGCGCAGCCATCGCAGCGATTCCTGGTCCTTATCGGCCATCAGCGCGTCGTAGCCCCATTTGGCTTCTTCGTAGCCGCCTGAGGCCGATTGATTCACGCGTGGCCTTCCCAACGTGGAAGTCCAAAACCCGAATGCCAGGAACGCGGCGATGCCGGCGATGGCCACGATCCGCTGCCTGGGCCGCGTAATGGCGAACCCGGTGAGCGTGCCAAGCAACGTGCCGGCCCCGTGAGCAATGTTGGCCACCTGCATGATCTTCGCCGCCGTTGCGAAGATGCAGATCAGAAACCAGGCCACGAACAGCAGGATGGTCCTTTGATCCACCGCATCATGAAAACGCTCGTCGTTGGCCGCGAGGATCCAGAGCAGGCCGAAGAGTCCGTAGCCGACGCCCGAGAGGCCCACGCCGCCGTCGGCAATGGCGAACTCCATAGCGCCGGAACCCGCGGGGAACAGGAGAATCAACGCCGCGGTTTTCACGTGGCCGAACACCTCTTCGACCAGGGCGCCGAAAATCCATAGCCAGTAAACGTTGAACACGAGGTGCAGCGCGTCCACGTGGGGAAACATGGAGGTCACCAGGCGCCAGTACTCGCCGCGGCGGATCATCGCCGTCTCGAAAAGCGGGGAAACGTCTACTTTGGCCCACCAGGCAACGGTTATCCCGACGGATGCCAGGATGACCGCGGACACTACGGGATAGTGGTAGAAGTCTTTTGGCTGGGGAGGCGGGCGCATGGGTTCGCGGGGGAGTAACGCTGGGGATTATGCCTGCAAGATCGGCCGTAAAGGAATCGGCAGGATGGCTAAAGGATAACTGTCTCGGCGAGCGTATGCGGACGGCGAGGTTTATGAGGGGAGATGGGAATGACAACAGTCGTGCTGGGCTGCTGCTCGGATGAACGGATCGTTCTGCCTGCGGATCGGTGCACAGGCTGAAGCCTGTGCTACTTAGAGGATCACGCGCTCGTCGCCGTCGCGGCGGGTGACGCGTTCGCGGTCCAGGTATTCGAGCAGGGGGATGGCGTATTTGCGGGTGATGCCTGTGAGCTCCTTGAACGCGGGAACGCTCATGCGGGCGGCCCGCTGCTTTTTGAAGCCGGCCAGAAGCTGGCGGACGCGCTCGAGCGCCGTGCGGTGGAAGACGAGGTCGGCGGCCACACGGACCAGAACCTGTTCCCGGAGGAGGATCTGCACGATCTTCTGGGCGCGCGCGGCCCCCACCGGAAGTTTCTCCAGCACTTCTTTGAGCGACGGAACGCTGAGGCCGGCGTCTGCGAAGGCTCGTTCGATCTGCTCTTTGGCGCGGGCTTCTTCCGGGGCGAGTGATATTTCGCGGCCGGCGCGTTTTACCACGTCCCCAGCCAGAACGATCTGGCCCGCGGCGGCGAGTTCCGCCAGGGCGGCGCGAAACATCGCGGGGCCTGCGATACGGGCCAGGCCGATGCGTAATTCCTCACGCGAGATTCCTTCGACGAGCGGGTTTGCGCGGTGGAATTCTTCCACGCCTGCGCGCACGTGCTCCAGCAGCGCAGCGTAGGGCTTCGCGGGCGCGAGGGTTTCGGCTTCGCCGCTCGCAGCGGCCAGCAGGCGCGCCTTCCCGGCGCGCACCAGCGATTCCGCCGCCTCGTGCACCTCCTTGCGGCTCCATCCGGTGCGGCGGGCGAGCTGATCGAGCGCCGCGCCGCGCGGCGCGTCTGCGAGCAGCGTCTCCAGGATCGCGGGAGGGTCGCCGGTTTCCAGGGTTTCCAGGCGCGCGCGCAACGCGGCCGTATCCCGCCGGCGGCGCGTGGGAACGATATCGAGCACAACTCCGCCGCCCATGGTGATTACCGGCGAATAGCGCCGCAGGACGAAGCGGTCGCCGGGGAGCACGAGCACGGGCTCCGCGGTGCGCAACTCCGCGAAGCGCGACTCGCCCGGAAGAATCGCCTTGTCGTTCCTTGCAGGCTCCGCGGGCTGCGCCGCTCCCGCGGCAGGGTCCAGGATGCGAACCACCGCCACGGTTTCCGCGCTGCCCTGGAACAGGTGCGCGCGGAATCGCCGGGGCATGGCTTTTGCGGAGGCGAGCAGTTCGATGCGCGCCTGGAAGCGCGTTGCCGGCGAAAAACGGCCGGGGGGAGCTAGAGTCATCCCACGGACCACTGCGGCGTGATCCACGCCGGCGAGGTTTACGGCAGTGCGCTGGCCTGCCTGCGCCGTTTCGATTTTCCTGCCGCCGGACTGCAGGCCGCGCACGCGCACGCGCACGCCCGTTGGCAGGATTTCCGCTTCGTCCTCGGCGCGCAGGGAGCCGCCGACGAGCGTGCCGGTGACCACCGTGCCGAAACCTTTGATGGCGAAGGAACGATCGATCGGAAGCCGGAAGGGGCCGGCGGTATCGCGCGCGGGGCAACTCTCGGCTACGCGCACCAGGGCCTCTTTCAGAGCGTCGAGACCGGCTCCGGTGCGCGCGCTCACAGGCACGATGGGCGCGCCTTCCAGAAAACTGCCGCGCACCAGCTCTTCCGTTTCCATTCGCGCGAGGCCCAGCGTGTCCCGGTCGGCCAGATCGCTCTTGGTGAGCGCTACCAGGCCGCGGGGAATCCCCAGCAGGCGGCAAACATCGAAATGCTCTCGCGTTTGCGGCATCACCGATTCGTCGGCCGCCACGACCAGAATAACCAGGTCAATCCCGCCTACGCCCGCCAGCATGTTGCGCACGAAGCGCTCGTGGCCGGGCACGTCCACAAAGCCGAACTGCACGCCGGCGGCATCGAGAAAGGCGAATCCCAGGTCAATGGTGATGCCGCGGCGCTTTTCTTCCTCGAGGCGGTCGGGATGCGTTCCGGTGAGGGCCTCAACGAGCGCGGATTTGCCGTGGTCAATGTGGCCTGCGGTGCCCACGATTATGTGGCGGCGCGGCGCGGGCAGATTCGCAGCCGGAGAATCCGCGGAAGGATGATGCGAGGAGGCCGGCACGTGGAGATGCTACTGCGGGCGTGGCGGAGCGGTCAATTTGGGTTGGCCACGGAATGATGCCTGGTTAAAGGTGTGCTGCCAGAGCCTCTTGGGGCGCCGCTGGTTTTGTGGCTCTGGATCGGAAAAGCGCACAGGCAGAAGTGCCTGTGCTACTGGAGGGCTTCGGCGATCTCTTGGGCGACGGCTTCCGCGGCGGCCACGGGATCCTTGGCCTGGGTGATGGCGCGGCCCACGCCCACGTAGGTGGCGCCGTCGCGAATCGCCGCGCCAGGTGTGGACGTTCTCTTCTGATCGTGGAGGTCGCTGCCTGCCGGGCGGACGCCTTGAGGGCAGATTACAAAGTTGGGGCCACAGACCTTGCGAATACGGCGCACTTCCAGCGGCGAGGCCACCACACCGTCAATCCCGCATTCACGCGCCAGTTGCGCCAGGCGGACAGCGCGGTCGGCAGGCGTGCCCTGGATTCCCACTTCGCGCATGGCGCCCTGGTCCATGCTGGTCAGGATGGTCACCGCCAGCAGCTTTGGCCGCCGTGTACTTTTGGGCATGGCCTTCACCGCAGCTTCCATCATGGCGCGGCCACCCAGGGAGTGCACGTTCAGCAGCTCAACGCCGGGATGCTCCACGGCCGCGCGCACCGCTCCGGCGACGGTATTCGGGATGTCGTGATATTTCAGGTCTAGAAAGATCTTCGCGCCGAGGGTCGAGAGCTTTCGGAGGGCTTCAGGTCCGGCAGCGGTAAAAAGCTGCTTGCCTACCTTGAACATACCCACGCTGCCCACCAGCAACCGGGCCATACGGTAGGCCACGTCCAGACGGTCAAAGTCCAGGGCGACAATTATTCGCCGTTTTGCTTGGATGTCCAATGTCCCCGGGGTACCTCGAGAAGCTCGAATCGTACTCGAGCCACACCGCTCTCGATTATACCCAGTTGGGCGGCAGCGCGGAAGGAAAGGTCCATCTCACGGCCGGGAAAATAGGGACCCCGGTCGTTGATCCGGACCACCCGGCTCCGCCCGGTCCGCAGGGAGGTGACGCGGACAAGGCTGCCGGGGGGCAGATAGGCATGGGCCGCCGTCATGGCGTTCATGTCGTAGGTCTCGCCGAAGGCCGTCTGGCGGCCTTGGAACTGAGCCCCATACCAGCTCGCCCGCCCGGTCCAGGTAAGAATGGGCTTGGGAGGCTGGGAGATCTTGGCCAGAGCGGGGGCTCGGAGCACCGGCGTGATCAGGAACATGAGCAGAAGCCATCGAAGGCCTGCCCAGATAAAAAAAACACGGGCTCGGAGCCCGTTAGGTTGGTGACTCATAAACACAGCAATTATACCCGTCGTAGAGCCCCTAAATCAAGCAGGGAGATGCTGGATATCTGCGCGTATGTCATTGATT
>DATFZR010000280.1:0-2420 GCA_035314265.1 Candidatus Acidiferrales bacterium | reverse complement strand
CGTTTCCGCCTTGGCATGGGCCTCAGCCGCCGCATCCTTATGGAACACCACCTGCACCAGCCCGGCGCGGTCGCGCAAATCCACAAACAGAAGCTGCCCGTGGTCCCGCCGCCGCTGCACCCACCCCATCAGGACGACTTGCTTGCCGTCATCCGACGCGCGCAGCTCTCCGCAACGATGCGTCCGCTTCAAATCCCCGAGAAAGTCGAGCAAGTCTCGCTCCTGTTCCGTGTCCTGCTTCTATTTTGTACCGCCGGCTTCCAGCCGGCGTCCTTGTCTGTTCTGTTCTGTTCTGTTCTGTTCTGTTCTGTTCTGTTCTGCGCGGCCCATTCCCAAACAACAAAACCACCGCCTTCCAGCCGGCGGTACAAACATAAATGCCGCACCGATAATCGCACGCGCCGACTTATGTTAACTGCAAAACGCCCTCCAGAAGGCCCCACAAAGGCCTGAAACTAGCTAAAAAAGCGCCTTTTTACGCCCTCAAATGGCCCGCTAATCCGGCTTCCGGCACGGTTTGCTGGCTTCCATCGGCCATGCGCTTCAGCGTAACTGTGCCCGCCGCCACCTCGTTATCTCCAAGAATCACGGCGTATCGCGCATTCAACCGGCCGGCCAGCCCCAGCGACTTCTTGAACTTCATTTCGTCGTGCGGCAACTCGACGGCGAAGCCGGCATCGCGCAGCGCGCGCGCCACGCGCACTGCCGCGCCGTAAGCGCTCGCGCCCATCCAGGCTATGTACGCATCGGGCGGCTTCGCCACCGCGCCCTTCCCCGCTTCCTGGAGCGCCAGGATCAACCGGTCCGTGCCCAGCGCAAAGCCGATGCCCTTGGTCGGCGGCCCGCCGAGCAATTCCACCAGCCCGTCGTAGCGCCCGCCGCCGCACACCGCGTTCTGCGAGCCGAGGCCCGGCGCGGTGATTTCAAACGTGGTGCGCATGTAGTAGTCGAGGCCGCGCACCAGCCGCCAGTTCACCTCGTAGGCGATCTGCCGCATGAACAGCATCGCCTGCAGCATCTTGAAATGCTCGCGGCAGGCCTCGCACAGGTGGTCGGCAATGCGCGGCAGCGCCTCGATCACCGCCTGCTCGGATTCCAGCTTCGAATCGAGCACGCGCAGCGGATTCGTCTCAATGCGCCGCTGCGAATCCGGGCCGAGCTTGTCTTTCACCGCGACGAGCGCCGCGCGCAGCACCTCAACGTATTTCGGCCGGCAATCCCGGCAGCCGATCGAGTTGATGTGCAGTGTGTGCCCCACCAGCCCGCAGCGCTCGATAAACACGAGCACCATTTCGATCACATCCGCGTCAATCCCCGCGTCCCGTGAAAAGTTATCCGGTACGTCCTTCGGCGCCGGGGTCAGCACCTCCGCGCCAATCTGGTAAAACTGCCGGTAGCGCCCCTTCTGCGGCCGCTCCCGCCGGAACATCGGCCCCATGTAGTACAGCTTCACGTCGCCCGCGAGCGTGTGCATCCCATGCTCGATGTAGGCGCGGACGACGGAGGCGGTAGCTTCCGGGCGGAGCGACACAGACGAATCGTCGCGGTCCGCGAACGTGTACATTTCTTTCCCGACGATGTCCGAGGCCGCGCCCACGGAGCGGGCAAACAGCTCGGTCTCTTCGAAGATTGGCAGCCGAATGTCGCTGAAGTCGTAAGTGGCAAAGACGTTGCGGGCCACCTCCTCGACGCGGTTCCACAGCGCAGAGTCCGGCGGCAGAATGTCACGCACGCCGCTGACCGCCTGGAATTTGCGGACTTCGCTCACGAGCCGCCTTCCTGCATGTAGGTATTCTTGTAGCCCACGTAGCGCGCGGCGTACTGGTCGATCGAATCCAAATCCTCGGGTGTGGTCGCGCGGCGCACCTTCCCCGGATGCCCCATCACCAGCGACCCGGGCGGCACAATCATGCCCTCCGGGAGGAGAGTCCCAGCGGCAACGATGCTCCCCGCGCCAATCTTCACGTTGTTCAGAATCACCGACCCCATCCCGATCAGGCAGCGCGACTCGATCATGCATCCATGCAGCGTCACCGCATGCCCCACCGTGACGTCATCACCCAGAATCAATGGATATTGGTCCTTCATCACGTGCAACACCGAGCCGTCCTGAATATTCGTCCGCGCGCCAATCCGAATGTAGTGCACGTCCCCACGAATCACAGTGCAAGGCCACACAGACGAGTCCTCGCCAATCACCACGTCACCGATGATTACGGCGGCTTCGTCGATGTAAGCCGTAGCAGCGATTTGAGGAAGGTGACCTTTGTAGCTTCGGATGGTCATGAGAGTGGCTAGTGGCGAGTGGCTAGTGGCGGGCGGGGAGAAGAGAGACTGCGTCTCAACGCCGCCGTCATTCGTTGTATTTGACCGATTTCACTCAAGGATTCCTCCACGGAGGCTTGTTTGCAATAGCCCAG
>DATFZR010000279.1:0-6525 GCA_035314265.1 Candidatus Acidiferrales bacterium | reverse complement strand
GAAGAAGGAAGAGGCCCTGTGGTTCTGGGGGGTGCAGCGCAGTGACGACCCCAACCTGGCTACCGAGCTGTTGGCAGACGTGGGGTTGAAGCTGGACCGCCGCGATCTCCCCGCGCTTTCTGGGGAATTCGTCACGGCGGTCCAGCTTCAACCCCACGTCTGCCAACAGCTCGGTAGCCAGGTTGGGGTCGTCACTGCGCTGCACCCCCCAGAACCACAGGGCCTCTTCCTTCTTCTGCAGGTACTGGAGGGTCTGCTCGAGCTTCTTCATGGCTCCATCAAAGGTGGAGGTCATGAAGTACAGGGGAAGAGCCCACCCCGTGCGCCCGAAAGTGACCCGCAGCCGAACGCAGTACTTCCCGTTCTGGTTGACCTCAATGGCGCACACATATGCGTTTCGAGAGCTATGAATAGGTCTGGTTGCCATAATGGATGCCTCGCGCGGACTGCCCGGGGGCGGGGGCCGGGGCTCAAACCCCACCCTAAAAGGCTAGCCGAACGCGCGGCCGAAGACAACTGAAAAGACCGTGGCAGGCATACAGACGTAAGACCAGCATTTTCTTATAGATAGAAGCTATCCGTTGGTGGAGAGCTGGCGAACCACTTGCTCGTGGATCTGCAGTTTGCCCTCGCGAAGCATGCGCTGCTTGAGGGCTTCCTGGAAGGCATCGAAGGCCATTTGCTGCTTTGCGAAGATGAGTTGCCGCTCGATGTCTGCCCTCTGCTTGGGGAGATCGTCTGGATTGGGCTCCTGGCGCTCGACCACGCGGTAGAGCAGCCAACTGGGAGCCTGAAACGCGGGGGGCGCGGTCTGACCGATGGGCAGAGTAAAGGCCTGGGCCAGCTTCTTCATAGGCGCCAGGCCGCCGAGGGTGTCATTTTGCGACAGAAAGTCGCTGGTCTGTACCTCAAACCCCAGCGCCTTGGCGGCCGCGGCGAGCGTCTCGCCACCCTGCACGCGCTTATACAGGTCTTCGGTTTCCTGCTTGGCCAGCCCGGTGGACTGTTCGCTGCGGTAGTCGCTCTCCACCTTTGCGCGGACCTCAGCCAGGGTGGCAGCGCGGGCGAGCTGAATATCCGTGACGCTCACCACCACCGTACCCCTGTCCACGTGGAGGGGCGTGGAGTCTTCCCCCTGCCGGGCGGTGAACACAAAGTCGCGGACCTCATTAGAGGTACCCAGAGGGCCCAAGGGGTCCGTGGCCGCAACGGGGGGCACGGCGCCTGTCTGCAGGTTGAACTGTTTCGCGATGTCTTCCACCGGCGTGCGGCTGGACTGGCGAACCGCGGCCGCCATCTTGTCTGTAATCTCGCTGGCCTTCTGGTCTGCCATCTGGTTGGCCAGAACGGGAATGATGGAGGCGCGCACTTCATCGAGCGTCAGCGTGCGCGCGTCTTCGCGGTCAATCAACTTGATGATGTGGAAGCCGAACATCGTCTTCACCAGGCCGGACATCTCGCCCTTTTTGAGAGAGAAGGCGATCTGCTCAAACTCCGGCACGGTCTGGCCGCGGAGCACCCAGCCCAGGTCGCCGCCCTTCACCTTCGAGCCGGTGTCGTCCGAATACTGCTTTGCCAGCTCTTCGAAGTTCGCGCCCTTTTTGGCCTTGGCCAGGACGTCCTCGGCCTTCTTGCGGATCTCGTCTACCTCGGCGTCCGTCTTCCCCGTGGTTTTCAGCAGGATGTGCTCCACGTGCACGCGGTTCTGCACGCGGTACTGGTCGATATTCTGCTTGTAGTAGTCCTGCAAGGAGGCTTCGCTGGGGTGCACGGCCTGGCGCAGGGCGGCCAGATCCAGCAGGGCAAACTTGAAGCTGCGGCGCTCGGGAATCTGGTACCGGGACTTGTTTTTCTCGAAGTAGGAGTTCAGGTTCGCGTCGTCCACCTTGACCCTGGACTCCAGATCCGACGGCTTGATCACCACGTAATCCAGCTTGGCCTTCTCGTTGCGCCGCTTGAATTCGTCCTCAATCTCGGCCGGGCTTACGGTGACGCCGTCGGTGACCAGCCTGCGGACTTTCTGCTGCAGCAGCGCGGCGTGCAGCATCTCTTCGAATTCGGGAACGCCCATGCCCGTGCGCTGCATCACTTCCTGGGAATAGTTCTCCATGCTGGAAACGCCGCCGCCGCTGAAGGCCGCGGGCAGGATCTGTTTGATTTGCTCGGCGGCTTCCTGGTCGGTGACCTGCAGGCCGAGTTCTTTTGCTTCGTATTCGAGCAGGCGCTGGCTGATCAGCCGGTCCAGCGTGTCGCGGACGAAGAGCCCGCGCATGTCCTTGGAGATGCGCTGGCCGTTGCGCTCCATCATGCTGAGCTGCCGGGCCACATCATTTGTGGTGATGTCCCGTCCGGCCACGGTGGCCGCGGCATCCGAGGCGCCGCCTGTGGTTCCCACGGAGCCGGGCACCAGCGTCACCAGCATCATGATGCCGATCACGCCGATCACCCCGCCCATCACGATGCGGACGAGCAAATCTTTCTTCTGGAAAAACTCAATCATTACAGGTGGCTACTCCCCTCTCCGGCAAACCAACTATTATAGGACACCGCCCGCCCGCTCTCAACCCGTTCCGGCCGTTTCCGGCAGGGAGTGTTCCTGGCGTCCCGGCGGGCCAGCGGGGGCTTCACTGGGGGGCGGCGCCGGGCGCGCCACCGGCAGGGGGGCTCGGGAATCCAGGGCGTCCCTCGCGGATGCGGCGCGAGAACCCGGGGTCGTCCTCACCGCTGACCGTGCGAGCGATGGGATTGATGTAGGCGCGCTGCTTCAATCGCTCAAACGGAAGGTCGCCGGCGAAAGCGCCATTGTCGTAGGCGAATTTGTCCAGCTTGCCGTTGGCCAGCACTTGCCAGTTCCACATGCTCATCGTGGGGACGGCGCCTGCGGTGGCCTCCCGCTGCGCGAAGAGGCTGGTGGTGCAGTTTTTGGTGATCGCGTTGTACCACTCGGGCCGCTCGTGGAGCTCGTTGATGCGGTCAATGTACTCGAGAAAGCGGGCGCGCGCGCGCACCGCGTCCCACCTCAGATGGTAGAGGTAGACGTCTTCTCCGGTCCTGTAGTTCGTTCGCAACCGCACGACGTCGCGCTCGTCGGAGGGGATGTAAATCAGCTCGTACTGGCGGAAAAAGCCGAGCAGAGCGGAATAGTCCTGGCCCACCGTCTTGCGGGTTTCCACGGAGAAAGCGATGTGGTCGTCGTTTCCAAACGGGAAGCTGACCATCGTATGCGCAATCCACGGCGAGCCCCAGTAGACCACGTAGATGTCGCCGCCCTGCAGTTGGGAGAGCTCGTAGGTGCGCGTCTCCCAGCGGCAGGTGTAATCGAGCTCGGCGCGGTACTCGCAATTGCGCACATTGTGGATCACCACGTTGGTGCTATGTACGTCTGCCCAGGCGGTTTGAGAGACGTCCTGCTGCCAGTTACGCGCGCTCGAAGGCTTGAGGGAAAGCCACCACATGAGGACGGCGAGCGAGCAGGCGAGGCAGCCGGCCAGCCGCAACCAGGGCTGTTTGACGGCAAACAGGATCGCCACGAACAGCCCGGAGTACACGGCCGCGGCGGGATACCCCGGCCAGCCACGCACGTCCACAAAAAGCGCGGCGAGGCACCACAGGGCCAGGAGGGAAACGACGAGCCATGCGAGCGCAAGGCTCGTCGCACGTACCAGCCGGCGCCAGAAGGGTTTGGGGTTTGCGATGGTCATTTACGCCATCAGTCTTATGTGTGCCGCGAGCGAACTTTGATTGCACGCCGCGGATGTGGAGCGATGGGCTGCCCGGCGCGTTCTATCGCGCGTAGGCCAGCACGACAAACGAATCCGGCAACATGGGCGGACGGGGCCGGGGATTGTCCTTGGTGGGCTCCGGACGCGGGCCGAAGTCCGCGGTCACCACATACACCTCGTGCGTTTTCGGGTCGAGGGTCATGGTGCGGGCGCCGCGCTGCGTGGGCACATTTTCGATCACGCTGAACTTGTTCGGCGAGTCTTCGTGCACAACGGCCAGCGTACCGTCGCCGCAGGAGGCGAAGGCGAAGCCCGTGCCGGGATCGAAGCCGTTGGCGTCCACTCCGTCGCCAATCGGCAGCGTGGCGATCACCTTTCCGGTATCGGCGTCCACCACAGCCATCATCTTATTGCCGCAACCGGCGAACAACCGGTGGTGCTCCCGGTCTATGGCCAGGCCGGATGGCTCCTCGCAAGGCGCCAGCGGCCAGCGCGCCGCCACCTTCAGTTCGAGGTCAATCACGGCGATTTCATTCTTGTCTTCGACGTTTACGTAGACAAAGCCGCGCGAGTCGGCGGCGGCAAACTCCAGTTTGCCTCCCACAGCCACCGTGCCCGCCACGACGTTTGTGATTGCATCAATCACGGTGACGTCGCCGCTCCGCCCGTTCATCACAAAAATGCGCTTCACCGGCGAGTCGTAAATGATCGCGTCGGGATTCTGCCCCGCGGCCACCTGCCCCACCGTGGCCAGCGTCCTCGTATCGAACACCGTAACGTTGTTGCCCCGGCCGTTGGAGATGAAACCGCGGGTCAGTGACGGCGCCAGCGCGATGCCGTGCACGCCCGGCGTGTCTGGGATCTCGCCCACCACCTTGCCGGAATCGGCATCGACCACGATCACCTTGGTGCCGCGCGAGATGAACAGGCGGCGCGAGGCGGAATCGAAGGTCAGGTAGTCCCACCCGCCCTCGCCGCCCACTTTGAACTTGTTTTTGAGCTGGTAACCGGACGGGCCGGGGGTTGGAGCCGCGGCGGCCAATGCTGTGGCGCCGGTAAGCAGCAAAGCGGCCAGTCCTCGCAGAGTCATTCTCATAATCGTATCCTCCAGGATGGAGCCACCACGTTCGCACAAACGCGCGCGGGGGTAAAGCCGGAGCGCGGCCATCGCGGGCCCGCAAATCGCGCAGGGTGTGGGCGCCGGAAATTGACTCTTTCATAGCACGAACGGTACATCCTCAGCATCCACGACACGCTGAACGCAACGGAAGAGGCGCGCAAGTAGGCACGGGCGAAACGCCCGCCGCCGCGGCTCACTTCCGATAGCGGCCGACGAGCTTCTGGAAGCGCGGGTCGGAACGCAGCGAGTTGAAATGCGGGTTGTTGTCGATCGCCGCGAAGTCGTTGAAGCCTTTCTCCAGGGCAACCTGCAGCAGTGCCAGGGCTTTGTCTTTCTCGCCTCGTGCTGCGTAGATGGAAGCTCCCCAGAAGCCCTCGAGGGAGGTACTGCGCTGCTTATCCGGCTGACGAAGCCAGTAAGAGAGCGCCTTGTCGTAGTCTCCCTTCGCCAGGTAAACCTGGCAGAGTCCAAACAGCGGAGTCGAAGACTCCGGGCTCAGTTTTTGGGCACGTTCCATGGCCTCGATGGCGTCGTCGTAGCGGCCCTCGATCATCAGCGCCCGGCCGAGGTGGTAGTCCGTGGCCATGGTCTCGAAGCCGAGGCGAATCGCTTCCCGCGAGGCTTTTTCTGCCTCGGCCCCGTCGGGCGGCTGCTGGTAGGCTAAGGCCCAGGAGAGATAATCCCAGGCGAGGCCGTCCTCGGGGTCCAGGCGAGTCGCTTCGCGGAACTCCTCAGCGGCTTTGCGGTAGTCGTAGCGGCTCGATGCAACAAATCCCAGGGCATCGTGTGCGGCGGACAGATCCGGATCAATCGCGCGCGCGCGTTCGGCATACTTTGCGGCGCGCTCCAACCTTGCCGGATCCGATTCGATATTGCGATAGTACTGCCCATCCACCCAGGCAAGGCCGGCCAGCGCCGGGGCGTAGTTGGGATCGCGTTCGAGCGCGGATTCGAACTCCTTCCGAGCCATGTCCAGCTTTGCAGGAACGTCGATGAACTGGGCCTGCAGGGAACGCCCGCGCAGATAGGCATCATAGGCCTGCACATCCTGGGTGTAGCGGCGCCGGACGGCATGTTCCTCCTGCGGCGTCAGCCGCAAGTTCAGCGCGTCGGCGATCTTCAGCGCCGTTTCCTCCTGCACGGCGAATACGTCCTTCATGTCCCGGTCAAAATCCTCCGCCCACAAGTTGAAGCCGGATGTCGTGTCCATGAGCTGCGCCGTGATGCGCACGCGGTTCTCGGCTTTCCGCACGCTTCCTTCCAGGATGTAGCGCACGCCCAGTTCCTTGCCGATCTCCTTCAGGTCCTGCTGCGCGCCTTTGTACCGGGCTACGGCCATGCGCGGCGCCACTTGCAGATTCTTGATCTTCGAAAGCTTGGTGATGATCTCTTCGGTGGTGCCGTCGCTGAAGTAATCGTTCTGCGGGTCGCCGCTCAGGTTCCGGAAGGGCAGAACGGCCACGGTGGGCTTTGCCGCGGTTGCCGAAGCGGCGGGCGCGGTTGTAGCCGGCGACTGGCTTTGCCGCCAGCGCAGAGCGGCGTAGCCGCCCGCGAGCACCACGAGAATTGCTACGGCGAGAGCCTGGAGCAGCCACGACGGCTTCGCTTTCGCTGTGACTGCGCTGCCGGTAGCGGAGCTGGCAGCCGCCGTTCGGCCCGGCTCCGAATCGCGCCGCAGGCGCT